>JAEYOU010000381.1 GCA_023411405.1 Pseudomonadota bacterium
AGATCCTGGTGCTCCCGCTCATGCAGGCAGAGGAGCCCGGGATCGAGCCGGCCGAGCAATACAGGCCGCTGCCGCAGGCGGGCGTGTAGCTCCCGGAGCAGGCGCCGTTGACGATGTTCTGGCCGTAAGGGCAGCAATAGATCTGCGTGCTCCCGCTCAGGCAGGCCGAGGAGCCCGGGATGGCGTTGGCCGCGCAGTACAGGCCGGTGCCGCAGGCGGAGGCCGCCGCCTCCTCCGTCTCGACCGCGGAAGCGGGCTCGGGCTCGGCGCCGGTGTCGCATGCGCTCGAGATCATCGACAACGATGTGATCAGGACGGCCACTGCCAGGCGTGGACGATGGGCCATTCGCAAAACCTCCGTGGCGGAAGGAGAGCAGCAGCGAGGCAGGCCTCGCCGGTGCCCGTGACTGTGTGACGAGCGACGGATGACGATGGTCTCGGCGCTGCAGGGTTCGTGGCGGGCGCGGCGAACCGCTCGCCAGACTCCCGGTGAAGCAGCGGGATGCTACAACGAGTCGTTTCACTCTCGGTCGGCAAACGACCACCGCGCCCGCGCGGGTCGCGTGCGAAGAACCCTGCGGGGATGGGTCAGGGCGCGAAGCTGGGACGCGCGGACCCGGCCTCGAGCCGCAGGACCATGTGGATGTCCGCGGGTTCCTTCTCGAGCAAGGCTGGGTCCGGGGACGCCAGGACCTGCGCGCCGAGCCCGCGATAGAAGTCCACCGTCCGGCGCGTGGGGGTGGCCGAGACGTAGAGCGCAGCGGCGCCGTGTGATCGCGCGCGCGCGCCGATCAGCGCGACGAGCCGTGTCCCGATCCCGCGTCCCCGGTGCGCCGCGTCCACGTAGAGCATGTCGAGCTTCATGAGGACCGGATCGCCGCCCACCGCGCGTGGATCGAGCGACGCCAGGCCCACGAGCCGCCCGCCGTCCCAGGCCCCGAGCACCGCGCCCCCGGCGCCGCGCACGTCCCGGAGGCGGGCGACGTACTGGGCGAGCTCGGCCGGGTCCCAGCCGGACACGTCCTCGACGTGCGCGCGGAGCTCGAGGTTGCCGTCTTGCTGGAGGTAGATCGCGTCGACGCGCTCCGCCCGGTCGATCGAGCCGAGCTGGGGGAGGTCGGAGGGGGGCAGGTCGTGGTACGCGAGGGAGGGCACGTTGGACCGGTCGAGAACGTACCTCGGCTCGAGCGCGCGTGAGTGCGTTTCGGGGGCTGGAGGCCCACCCGATGCCCTGGAGGCGAACGTGAAGGAGTTCTCGGGGAGAGTGGCGGTGGTCACGGGCGCGGCGAGTGGGATCGGCCGCGCGCTCGCGGCTCGGTGCGCAGCGGAGGGGATGAAGGTCGTCCTCGCCGATGTGGAAGCGGATCGGCTGGAGCGCGCGGCGGCGGAGCTGCGAGGGAGCGGTGCGCAGGTGGTCGCAGTGAGAACCGACGTGCGTGACGCCGCTCAGGTCGAGGAGCTCGCCGAGCGGACGGCGAGGACCTTCGGTGGCCCGCACCTCCTGTTCAACAACGCGGGGGTCTCGCCTCAGGGAGCGCGGGCGTGGGAGTACACGCTCGCCGACTGGCAGTGGGTGCTGGGCGTGAACCTGTGGGGCGTGATCCACGGGGTGCGGAGCTTCGTGCCCCGCATGCTGAGGGGCGAGGAGGAGGGGTGGGTGGTGAACACGGCCTCCATCACGGGGTTGCTGAGCTCGCCGTTCTCGGCGACGTACGCGACGAGCAAGCATGCGATCGTGAGCCTGTCCGAGTCGCTGCTCCTGGACCTACAAACGGTAGGCGCCCGGGTCGGGGTCTCGGTGCTGTGTTCTGCGTGGGTGCAGAGCCGCATCAGCGATTCGGCTCGCAACCGCCCGCCGGAGCTGCGGAACGCCGATCCGGGCCGACCTCGAAGTCCCGAGGCGGAGGCGATCGCGCGATACGAGCGGAGAGCGGTGGCGACGGGCACGCCGCCGGAGGAGATCGCGGGCCACGTCTTCGACGGGATCCGGGAGGAGCGCTTCTACTTGTTGCCCCACGAGGAGTGGAAGCCGCTCATCACGCGTCGCGCGTCCGACATCGTGAACGCCGTGACGCCGACGATGGGCCTGCCTCCGCTGGAGCTGCTGGAGGAGCTCGCCGGGATCGAGGGGACGGGGTCGCGCAGGGGCCGCAAGGGCGAGCGCGGGTGAGGGATCCGGGTGTCGGTCGTGACGGACGCTTGTCGGACCACTCCGGTATGCTCCCTGCCCTTCCGATGAAGGCTGCCCCCGACAACGCGCTCATCGTCCAGAGCGACGGTACGGTGCTCCTGGAGGTCCACTCGCCCCGGGCGGAGGCCGCGCGCGAGGCGCTCGCGCCGTTCGCCGAGCTCGTGAAGAGCCCGGAGCACGTGCACACGTACCGGCTCACGCCGCTCTCGATCTGGAACGCGCGGTCCGCGGGTCTCTCGGGCGTGGAGATGATCGACGCCCTCCACTCGAACTCGAAGTACCCGGTCCCCGAGAGCGTGACGGCCCAGGTCATCGAGCTCGCAGATCGTTACGGCCGCGTCGTGCTCGAGGCGGTCGGCGACGCGCTGGTGTGCACCTGTCGCGACGCTGCCACCGCGGAGCGGATCGTGCGCGACAAGTCCGCGGGTCCGCTCCTCTCCGGCCGGATGGACGCCACCCGCTTCCGTGTGGAGCCGGGGGCCCGCGGCAGCCTCAAGCAGGCGCTGGTCGCCGCCGGCCACCCTGCCGAGGACCGCGCAGGGTACGCGGCGGGCGAGAGGTTGGGGATCCGGCTGCGCGATCGTTGCCGTTCGGGAGGGTCGTTCCAGGTCCGCGACTACCAGCGCGCGGCGGCGGAGGCCTTTCACCTCTCGGGGGCGGCGCGCGGAGGGAGCGGCGTCGTCGTGCTGCCCTGCGGGGCCGGGAAGACCATCGTCGGGCTCGCCGCGATGGCGGCCGTGGGGGAGACGACGCTCGTGCTCACGACGAGCCGCACCTCGGTGAACCAGTGGCGGCGGGAGCTGCTCGACAAGACGACCCTCGCCGAGGACGACATCGCGGAGTACACGGGTGACTCCAAGGCGACCGGTCCGGTCACCCTCTCGACGTACCAGGTGCTCACCTGGCGCCCGGACCGGGACGGAGGGTTCCCGCACCTCTCCCTCTTCCAGGCGCGGTCCTGGGGACTGGTGATCTACGACGAGGTCCACCTGCTCCCCGCGCCGGTGTTCCGGGCCACGGCCGAGCTCCAGTCCCGGCGGCGCCTCGGCCTCACCGCGACGCTCGTGCGGGAGGACGGCCGCGAGGGGGACGTCTTCGCGCTCATCGGCCCGAAGCGCTACGACGTGCCCTGGCGCGCGCTCGAGCGGCGCTCCTTCATCGCCACCGCCGTCTGCACGGACGTACGCGTCCCCATGTCCGAGGAGCACCGCATGGCGTACGCGCTCGCCGACCGGCGCGCGCAGTTCCGCGTCGCCGCAGAGAACCCCGAGAAGCTCGCGCAGGTGCGCGCGATCCTCTCCCGGTGTCGCGGCCGCCGGGTGCTCGTCATCGGCGAGTACCTGACGCAGCTCGATCGGCTCGCGGCGGAGCTCGGGGTGCCGCTCCTCACAGGGAAGACGCCGCACGCCGAGCGGGAGGAGCTCTTCGGCCGATTTCGCAGGGGAGAGATCGGCACGCTCGTCCTCTCCAAGGTGGGCAACTTCGCCGTCGACCTCCCGGACGCGGACGTGCTCATCCAGGTGTCGGGAATGTACGGATCACGCCAGGAGGAGGCGCAGCGTCTCGGCCGCATCCTCCGGCCGAAGTCGGACGGCCGGACCGCCCACTTCTACTCGCTCGTCTCGCGCGACACGCGGGAGGAGGAGTTCGCGCATCACCGGCAGCTGTTCCTCACGGAGCAGGGGTACTCGTACCGGATCGAGTTCGCCCCGGAGATGGTGCGCTCATGAAGTCCGCCAGGCACCCCCTCGACGAGCTCTTGCCGCTGCTCGAGGCCGAGAGGGCGGCGGTCCTCGCCCGGGCCGACGTCCTCGAGGTGGAGGACCTCGCCGCGCTCGTCGCGCTGGCCCGAGATCCGAGGATCGGGAAGCACCTGCTCGCGCGGCTGTCCGACACGGTCGCGCTCGTCGATCCCGGGGCCAGGGACGACCTCGTCGCGGCCCTGCGCGCGGCGGGGCACACGCCGCGCACGGCCGAGGGAGTGGATCCGTGAGCGGGACCGTGCTGCCGTTCCTGCTCGCGGGCACCTCGCCGAGGTGGGAGCCCAGGCTGGAGCACCTCGACTCACGCGGGGCGCAGCTCGCCTCGAGGTTCTGGGCCGGTAAGGGGCACGCCTCGAACGCAAAGGCGGCGTGCCTGGAGCGCATCGAGGCCGTGTGGCGCGAGCCGGCTCGGGTCAGGGAGGCCCTGGCGGAGCTCCGGCCCGAGGAGCGGACGGTCGTGTCCATCGTGCAACGCTACGGCGGCTCCATCTCCGGTCCGCTCCTCCGGGCGGAGCTCTGGGCGCGCGGCGTCGTGCGTTCGGCGAAGGCCGACGATCCCGTCGTGCCGTACCGCCGGATGGAGGCGCGCTCGGATCCCGTGCTCGGGCTGTGCGATCGCCTCGTGCTGCTGAAGGATCCGGAGTTCTACGACTCGTCCCTGTTCCTGGAGCGGAGGTACCCGTCGGTCTCGCTCGCGCGACCGCTCGCGGCCGTCGTCGAGGCGGCGGCGCCCCTGCGCTGGGAGCCGTCCGCACCGGTCATGAGGCCGCCGGGATCGACGGGCGCGCGGGCCGCCGCCGAGGTGCTCGTGGATCTGGAGCGGATCGCGTCGGCGCTCGAGGGGCTGGGGACCTGGAAGGTCAACCAGGGGGGTGCCTTGCCGGCGGGGGTGCAGAAGCGCCTCGTCAAGCTCTGCCCCACGGCGGCCGACGATCCGCTCTCGCCGCCCGACAGCGCCATCCTCCTCTACTACGTCCTCCGGGACCTCGGCGCCGTCGAGAGCGACGGCCTGGTGGCGCGGTTGCGACGCGAGCGCGCGGAGGAGCTGCTGCGTCGTCCTTTCGCGCCGCTCGCGTCCGACTGGACCCGCGCCTGGAGCCGCCTGCGCCTGTGGCAGGACGGGATCGGCGCGGTGCCCGAGCGCGAGGGCGGTACGGAGGCCGTGCGGGTGCGGCCTGAAGAGATGAAGACGGCTCGAGAGCTGCTCGCCTGGGCGCTCACGCGAGTCGCGCACGCGGCCGGCGACGTCGCGGCGGCCGCCGGCGGCTGGCTCGATCTCGAGACGTTCCTGCTCGACCTGTACCGGCAGGTCGGGGAGCGGGGGATGTCGTTCTACTGGCATGGCTTCGCCTGGGAGCCGGTCTTCGTCTCGGCGGCTGGCAGGGAGGAGCTCAAGGGCTCCGAGCGGCAGCGCGCGTTCTGGATGAGCCGCGAGGGGACGTGGGTAGCCAACGCGCTCCTCTCGACCCTCGCGTTCCTGGGGCTCGTCGAGCGGGGCCGCAGCGCGGCGGCCGGCGCGGAGCGGTGGTGCTTTCGCCTGACCGAGCTCGGCCGGGCGGTGTTCGGTGCGCCGGAGGTCGCGCACCAGCCGGCCTCGGCGGCGGGGGAGAAGTGCCTCACCGTGCAGCCGAACCACGAGATCCTGGTCTACCTCGACGCGGTCGACGGCGAAGTCATCGCGACGCTCGGGCGCGTGGCGGACCGGGAGGCCGCTGGCGGTCCGGTGCACACGTACCGGCTCACCCGGGAGTCGGTCTATCGCGCGCTCGAGTCGGGGATGTCGCCGTCCACCGCCGAGGAGTTCCTCGCCTCGCGCAGCCGCAACGGCGTGCCGCACAACGTCTCCCAGTCGATCGCGGACTGGGCGCGAAAGCGGGAGGCGCAGGTCGTCCGGAGCGGCGTCGCGCTCGCGTTCGTGTCCGACGTCGCCGCGCCTGGCGGGCGGGTCCTCGGGCCGCGTGTCTCCCTGCTGTCTCGCAGGGCGGCCGCGGCGCAGGCCACGGCGCTCGGGATCTCCGCGGAGCCGGGTGCGCCGTGCCCGGAATGGCGCGTCGACGAGCACGGGATCGTCTCGCCGGAGCGGCCGCTCTCGCTCGTCGGGAAGGCGCGCCTCGCGCGGTTCGCCCGGCGCGCCGGCGGGACCTGGCAGGTGACCGCCGACACGGTGAAGGCCGCGCGGGAGCGCGGGATCACCGCGGACCGCATCCTCGGGTGGCTCGCAGCTCACGCCGCGCGCGACGTCCCGCCGATCCTGCAGGCGGCCATCCGGAACTGGTCGGGCAAGGGCCGGGGGGCCTTCCTGGGCGAGGCGACGCTGCTCCAGCTCGACGACCCCGATGCCTGCGAGGCGGTCCGGACGAGCGAGCGGTTCCGGCCGCTCCTGCGTGGGACGCTCGCGCCGGGGTGCTTCCTGGTGGTCGAGGGCGGCCGGGAGGAGGCGGCGCGGCTGCTCCAGGAGCTCGGGTTCGACGCGGGCCGGCCCTGCGCGACCGTTCCGCTCGACGTGGGAGCGCCGTCGACGGCGACCCCAGAGGAGCGGCTGGACGCGATCGCGAGGGAGCTGGCCGCCATGCGGAGGAGGGCGAGGTCGTGAGGGACGGGAGCACGAGGCGAGCGGAGGCGTCGGAGCTCCTCGAGAGGATCACCGGCGGTCTCCGTGGTGAAGACGAGCAGCTCCTGGCGCTCGCGGCCGCCCTCGAGAGAGAGGTCGAGCTGCCGGCCGACGCCTACGTCATCGGGGAGCCGGTGGAGGTCATCGAGATCCGCTACGGCGGGAGTCCGCGCACCGGTCTTCGTGCGACCTGCCGGCGCGGAGAGGAGCAGCACGTCGTGGGCCTCGCGCCCAGGCTTCTGGGCAAGCCCGGGGAAGCGTGTTCCCTGGGGGCGAGGTTTCGCGGTGGAGACGCTGGATGGCCGAGATGCCGGCAGAGTACGAGGGATGGTGGCGCATAACCGATACATCGCAGTGGACCAACGATGGGCTCGATCTGCTCGGGCCCGCGCTGCTGTCGCTGACCGGGGTGGATGACCGGCTTCGGATGCACTGCTTGCTCGCGACCGTGACCGCCCGGCCCACCAAGACGGGCGTGTCGTTCACCTGGCAGGGCGCGTGGGAGTACGACCAGATGTCCGGCACGGGCACGGTGAAGCTCGGCAAGGACGGACGGCTCAAGGGTACCATCCGGATCAGAGACAGCGACTCGAGCACGTTCATCGCCGAGCGCGCGGCGGCGCCGGAGGAGCCCATCCCAGATCCACCGAGCTACCGGGACAAGTGGCGGCGACGGTGGTAGGCGCCGCCCCGGAGCGCTGGTCAGGTCTCGGGACCGCGCAGTGACGGTCCGTCCACTTTCACCGTGTGGCACTGGTCACTGAGCTTCAACGGAGCCCGACCTCGCGGTCGGGGAAGGGTGGCGCTCCAGGTCGCCGAGAGCGCGGTCGGAGCGCTTCAACGGAGCCCCGACCTCGCGGTCGGGGAAGGGCGGACCGCGTAGGTCTCCAGGTACTTCCCGAGGGAGCTTCAACGGAGCCCCGACCTCGCGGTCGGGGAAGGCGGTGCCCGCGGCGCCGTCCGAGCACGTGTGCGTGGGCTTCAACGGAGCCCCGAACTCGCGGTCGGGGAAGGGCGGAGAAGTCCATGGCTGAGCCGCTACCCCGCCGGCTTCAACGGAGCCCCGACCTCGCGGTCGGGGAAGGCTGGCGCCACCGCCCGCACACCTTGCAGCGGTTCTCGCTTCAACGGAGCCCCGACCTCGCGGTCGGGGAAGGGTGGCCGCCGGGCTCGCCCGCCTTCGAGTAGGACTTGCTTCAACGGAGCCCCGACCTCGCGGTCGGGGAAGCGTGCGCGCGAACCCGCTGCGCGTGTCGAGGTGAGGGCTTCAACGGAGCCCCGACCTCGCGGTCGGGGAAGGATCAGCGCAGGGAACGCGGTGAAGTCGGCTCCGCCCGGGCTTCAACGGAGCCCCGACCTCGCGGTCGGGGAAGGGAACTCGCGCTTCACGCCCTCACGGTAGGCCGGGCTGCTTCAACGGAGCCCCGACCTCGCGGTCGGGGAAGGCCGTGCGGTCGGCTCGGGCGGAACGAGCCTCCTCCCGCTTCAACGGAGCCCCGACCTCGCGGTCGGGGAAGGGTGAACGTGCCGGTCCGCGGCGCCATCACCACGGCGCTGCTTCAACGGAGCCCCGACCTCGCGGTCGGGGAAGGTTGTGCTCGATCTCGCACCCGCAGCCGCGGCACATGCTTCAACGGAGCCCCGACCTCGCGGTCGGGGAAGGCAGGACGTCGATATCGTCATCCTCGCGGCGGCCCTGCTTCAACGGAGCCCCGACCTCGCGGTCGGGGAAGGGACCACCGCCACCCGCGCCGGCTAGTCGCCAACCGGCTTCAACGGAGCCCCGACCTCGCGGTCGGGGAAGGTGCCCCGCCTGCTCCGCCGCGGATGCAGAAGGTTCCGCTTCAACGGAGCCCCGACCTCGCGGTCGGGGAAGGAGGCGTCGCTGCTCGGGAAGATGAACCCGATGCAGTCGCTTCAACGGAGCCCCGACCTCGCGGTCGGGGAAGGGTTGGGGCCGGAGGAAGCGCCGCCCTTGCCGCCGATGCTTCAACGGAGCCCCGACCTCGCGGTCGGGGAAGGGCAGGGTCCCAGGGATCCCGATCCCGGTCCGCCTCGCTTCAACGGAGCCCCGACCTCGCGGTCGGGGAAGGTACGCTGCACGGCCAGCCCGTGATGGAGATTCTCCTGCTTCAACGGAGCCCCGACCTCGCGGTCGGGGAAGGGGCGTGAGCAGAGCCGGACCGTCTTCGGATGGTCCGGCTTCAACGGAGCCCCGACCTCGCGGTCGGGGAAGGTCGGTACGCGTGGGCCAGCGTGCACGGGCCGATCCCCGCTTCAACGGAGCCCCGACCTCGCGGTCGGGGAAGGGACCAGGCGTTGCGCTTGATGGCGGACGCATTCGCGCTTCAACGGAGCCCCGACCTCGCGGTCGGGGAAGGATGAACTTCGACGCCGCCGTCACCGTCAGGCTGGCGCTTCAACGGAGCCCCGACCTCGCGGTCGGGGAAGGTGGACGAGGCAGGACTGCTCGCCCTCGGCCGCCACGGGCTTCAACGGAGCCCCGACCTCGCGGTCGGGGAAGGTCGTCGGCGGGCGTGGTGGTGGAGGGGCCACGATCAAGCTTCAACGGAGCCCCGACCTCGCGGTCGGGGAAGGGGTGACGGACTCGCTGGAGTGATCGGAGGGGCGACGTGCTTCAACGGAGCCCCGACCTCGCGGTCGGGGAAGGCAGCTGCTCGGTGGGTGGAGCTCCGCGCGCATCGCCGCTTCAACGGAGCCCCGACCTCGCGGTCGGGGAAGGCGTAACCTGGCGGACTGGTTGGACGGCAAGGTCCCGGCTTCAACGGAGCCCCGACCTCGCGGTCGGGGAAGGACGAGAGCTTCGGCTTCCGGCGCACAGTCGAGTGCATGCTTCAACGGAGCCCCGACCTCGCGGTCGGGGAAGGGAGGAGGCCCTCGCGCAGAAGGGAGGCGAGGTCTCGCTTCAACGGAGCCCCGACCTCGCGGTCGGGGAAGGACCTGCCCGAGTCCGCGTCGCGCCACCGCGAGACGTTGCTTCAACGGAGCCCCGACCTCGCGGTCGGGGAAGGCGCGGACTGCGAGCGGGACTACCCGTCGAGCGAGATGCTTCAACGGAGCCCCGACCTCGCGGTCGGGGAAGGACGTCCGCGGGGTTCTCTGAGGTCGCGGGGTTCTGGCTTCAACGGAGCCCCGACCTCGCGGTCGGGGAAGGGTCCGGCTGAGCCGGCTCCGGTCCAAGGACGTCGAGCTTCAACGGAGCCCCGACCTCGCGGTCGGGGAAGGCGCGAGGCCAAGTACCACCCGCAGGTTGTCGACACGCTTCAACGGAGCCCCGACCTCGCGGTCGGGGAAGGCACCCGCTGCTGAGCGGCCTGGGCGCGCGTCTGCTGCTTCAACGGAGCCCCGACCTCGCGGTCGGGGAAGGGATACCCATCGCCTGCGCGAGCCCCCGCATGTCCTTGCTTCAACGGAGCCCCGACCTCGCGGTCGGGGAAGGGCGCCGCGCCAGTCCGCGTCGCTCCCCGCGATCAAGCTTCAACGGAGCCCCGACCTCGCGGTCGGGGAAGGCCCTGCGCCGGCGCCGCGCCCCGCGCAGCCCCCGTCGCTTCAACGGAGCCCCGACCTCGCGGTCGGGGAAGGTTCGCGCCGCCAGAGATCATGCGCCCGACGTACACGGCTTCAACGGAGCCCCGACCTCGCGGTCGGGGAAGGCGAGAGACCGGGGGAGCTGCGCGCCTGCCTCTCGCGGCTTCAACGGAGCCCCGACCTCGCGGTCGGGGAAGGGGCCCGGGTGAACGCGCAGCTGGCCAGGGAAGGCCGGCTTCAACGGAGCCCCGACCTCGCGGTCGGGGAAGGCGAGCGGGTGCCGAAGAACGGCTGGAACGACTTCCAGCTTCAACGGAGCCCCGACCTCGCGGTCGGGGAAGGGGCGCGCTCGGCCCGCCGCTCGAGCTCGTGCTCTGGCTTCAACGGAGCCCCGACCTCGCGGTCGGGGAAGGATGCAGTACCGGGTCCGTCGGACCGAGCAGACGATGCTTCAACGGAGCCCCGACCTCGCGGTCGGGGAAGGGTCCTCCTCGATCTTGGTGATGCGGGCGAGCACGTTCTGGCTTCAACGGAGCCCCGACCTCGCGGTCGGGGAAGGCGAGACCGAGACGACGCCGAAGAGGAAGTTCACCGGCTTCAACGGAGCCCCGACCTCGCGGTCGGGGAAGGCGCTCCCGTAGAACCAATGGAGCGAGTCGCGGATCTCGCTTCAACGGAGCCCCGACCTCGCGGTCGGGGAAGGCAGCACGCGCACCACGAACGTCACCCGCCAGTCCCGGCTTCAACGGAGCCCCGACCTCGCGGTCGGGGAAGGCGCCGAGGGTCAGGCGGTCGGAGGTCATGGAGCCTCCGCTTCAACGGAGCCCCGACCTCGCGGTCGGGGAAGGCAGCCTCGAACGACATCGTCCGGGTCCGCGCCCCAGCTTCAACGGAGCCCCGACCTCGCGGTCGGGGAAGGCACGACACCATCACCCTGGAGACCGAACCATGATCGTGCTTCAACGGAGCCCCGACCTCGCGGTCGGGGAAGGGCGGATGATCCTGGGCCAGTTCTCCGACGTCGACCTGCTTCAACGGAGCCCCGACCTCGCGGTCGGGGAAGGTGGGTGATGCGCGCGACGAAGTACCGGCCTGGCCAGGCTTCAACGGAGCCCCGACCTCGCGGTCGGGGAAGGAGGGGGCCGATGACCGTCCCCCAGTCGCTTTGCGCTGCTTCAACGGAGCCCCGACCTCGCGGTCGGGGAAGGCAGGGCGTAGCGCTCGGCCGAGACCTCGCCCTTCTTGCTTCAACGGAGCCCCGACCTCGCGGTCGGGGAAGGGAGGCGCTCGGCATCTTCGAGAACTTCGATCTGTTGCTTCAACGGAGCCCCGACCTCGCGGTCGGGGAAGGGCCCCCGAGAGAGAGGAGTGACCCAATGATGTTCCGGCTTCAACGGAGCCCCGACCTCGCGGTCGGGGAAGGCCCCGGGCGTCGTGCTCCTCACCGCCGGCGTGGACGTGCTTCAACGGAGCCCCGACCTCGCGGTCGGGGAAGGCACCGCGGCCGAGCGCGAGCCGATGACCGCGAAGGCGCTTCAACGGAGCCCCGACCTCGCGGTCGGGGAAGGCAAACTCGCGCGCCAAATCGCACTGCTTCTCTCCGGCTTCAACGGAGCCCCGACCTCGCGGTCGGGGAAGGTCATCGTCGCGGCGCAGCGGCTCGGGAAGAAGGGGCTTCAACGGAGCCCCGACCTCGCGGTCGGGGAAGGCAGCGACCGAACCACGCCCCCGACTGCCGCCTCGCGCTTCAACGGAGCCCCGACCTCGCGGTCGGGGAAGGTGCTGGGCCTGGCGCAGGCGCTTGGGGCGGATACCCGGCTTCAACGGAGCCCCGACCTCGCGGTCGGGGAAGGCTGGTGCTCTGCCCCTGACGCTGGGCGGCGTCCATGCTTCAACGGAGCCCCGACCTCGCGGTCGGGGAAGGGAGCGCGTCGCCATCTACCCCGAGTTGTCGCTCCTTGCTTCAACGGAGCCCCGACCTCGCGGTCGGGGAAGGTTCCGGGCTTCGAGGAGCTGCGCTTGCTGAAGGTTCGCGCTTCAACGGAGCCCCGACCTCGCGGTCGGGGAAGGCTGTCGGCGCAGATCGTCGAGAACCGCGACCGGAAGCTTCAACGGAGCCCCGACCTCGCGGTCGGGGAAGGTTGAGACCCGCCGGGCCACCGGCGTCGGCCTCGAGGCTTCAACGGAGCCCCGACCTCGCGGTCGGGGAAGGCTGGGTCGCGGGACCATCGCGGGCGGCTGGGTGGTGCTTCAACGGAGCCCCGACCTCGCGGTCGGGGAAGGTGGCACAAGCAGGGTGGCATCATCATGAAGAGGGCTTGCTTCAACGGAGCCCCGACCTCGCGGTCGGGGAAGGAGCCCCCGAAAAACCCGGAGCCCTGCTCGACACTTACCACTTGCTCCGCGAGCGATGCCATCCCCGCGCGCAGTGGGACGAGCGAGATCGGCATCGTGAAGCGCGGTCTGGCGAGATAACAGGCGAGAATCGCTCACGATTCTCCGGAGCGAGCGGGTCCGCGACCGGCGACGCCACCTCACCGCTCGCGGACCCGCGTGCACGTATTCGATTGCCAATGAGCTCACCACGGGTCACACCACGTTGGGTTTGCGCCCACCGTCTACATACGCCTTCCCGAGGCTCTCGAACACCACCTCGCCGCGCCCCTCCGTGGGGCCGACGTCGATGATGAGCACCTGATCCTTCTGCGCGTCGATGATCTCGATCAGCGCCGCCTTCATGTGGGCGAGCGTCAGCTTCGTCAGGTCACACCGGAACACGGAGAGCTGGAGGTGCTCGCCGAACCCCTTCATCACCTTGAACACCTGCCGCAGGCGTTTCGGGTCGGCGATGTCGTAGGTGACGATGTAGCGCTGGCGTTCGCTCACCGGGTGCGGAACTCCGGGTACTCGGGGATCTCGCCGAGGAGATGCCTGGCGAGGAGCCTGCACTGGACCTCCAGCACCCGCCGGTAGGAGATGCGGTAGCCGAACACCGGATGCGTCACCTGCTCCTCCATTCGGCGCTCATACGCCTGGAGAAACCGCTTCCGCCCCGGCGGTCGCATCGAGACGCCGAGGCTGCTGCGCAGGAAGTCCGACCCGCTCACGACGCCGGTGTTCACCGCCGACAGCACCACCGAGTCGGCGACGATCGGGCGGAACTCCTCCATGACGTCGAGTGCCAGCGCGGGGCGGCCGTACCGCGGTTGGTGGTAGAAGCCGACGAACGGATCGAGCCCCACGGTCCTCGCCGTCACCATCACGTCCTTCGCGAGGAGAGAGTACGCGAAGGAGAGCAACGCGTTCACTGGGTCCTTTGGCGGTCGACGGGTCCGGGTCGTGAAGTCGAACGGGAAGCCGGCGCTGTCTGCGGCACGGAGAAGCCCGGGGAACGAGCCGAAGTAGAGGCGCGCCGCGTTCCCCTCGATCCCGAGCAGCGACGGGAGGTCCGGTGCGTCCGCGGTCGCGTCGATCAGCGCCGCCAGTTCTCGCAGGCTCGCCTCGGGCGCTTCCGGGTGGTTCCGCCTGAGCAGCGTTCGACAGTTGGCCACCTTGTTCCGCACGAAGCGGCGGGCGAGGCGGAGAGACGCTCCCGGGTCGTCCGCCGCCCGGTACTGCGCGCGCCGCAGCTCGACGTTGCCATGCCCCACGCCATCGGTGAACCCCGAGAGCCAACCCCCGTAGCTCATCCAGCAGACGGGGATGCTTCGGGCACAGAGCTCGCGGATGGCCTGCGCTGAGAGCTGCACGTTCCCCAGGACCACCACCTGAGAGAGCTCGACCAGTCGCGCCTCGCCGATCACGCCCGCTTCGCGACCGCGGACCTCGAGGACTTCGCCGGCGAGGCCGACCCGGGAACCCTGCTCCTGAACGTACAGCGGCTGCGCGTCGTCTCGAGCCGGGACGAGGCGGCGCACCGCTCGATGGGGTCGCGCGTCCACCGTCGCACCGTCCTGCGCGAGGAGACTCACCTCGTCCGGGAGGCAGATGCCATGCAGCGAGCAGCCCTGGCACCTGGGGCTGCCCTCGAGGGGACGCGGCATCGTGGGGCTCGCTGCCGACTGCTTCGCGAGCTCGAGCAACTCGAGGGTCCTCGCGCAGAGCGCCGCGTCGAACTCCACCTCGACCCGGGTCTTCGACTGGGCGAAGTACAGGTATCCACGTTCGCAGCGATGACCGTGCTCGCGGAGAAGCAGACCGTAGGCGCAGAGCTGGACGCGCTCCGGCTCGTAGGCTCGATGCTCGTTGGCAGGCGGCTTGCCCCGCTTGTAGTCCACGGGGCACACCGAGCCCTGCTCACCTTCCACGAGGTCGATCTTCGCGGACAGGCCGAGCGTCTCCGATGAGAGGGCAACGGAGCGGATCTCGAACGGCTCCTCGTGCCCGGCCTCCGGCATCACCCCGGTGCCGGAGTCCACCCGCCGATGCGCCGTTCTCCCTTCAACCGTGAGCTCGTTGTCCACGAACTCGCCCTGGACCCACTCGAGGTAGAAGAGCCGGGGGCAGTAGGTGAACTCGTTCAGCATGCGCGCGGGCAGGAGCTGCCCCGCCTCGACCGGCTCGTCGGCTCCGAGGTGCATGGTCGCCCTCCGAAAGCGTGCGCGAACACGCTCGACTCGGAGCGTACCGGCGACGTGCGTCAAGTGGGGTCACAGGTCGGCGCGGTGCGGGCACGGGCCGGTACGCCCGGTGTCGGCGCCTCTTTCAAGGTTCGAGTCCTCCGATGAAGGGGGTCCCAAACAACGCGCTCATCGTCCAGGCGACGGCTGGCTGCTCCTCGAAGCCCACGGCGTCATCGTTCTGCCCTGTGGTGCCGGCAAGACGATCGTGGGACTCGCCGCGATGGCGGCCGTGGGGGGAGGTCGCGTGGGCTTCAGCGGGGGGGGGCGTGCACTGCGAACACTCCGAGTCCGCGGAACCGACCAGAGCCGATCGCGAGAGGCCCGGCGACCGGTTTCTCGAAGCGAACGCGCAAGTGAAACTGCGGGCCAGCGATCTTGTCCGGGGCCCGGTAACGGGAGGCGTGATCGAGCCCCGCTCGGAACCCCACCTTGCGCCACTCCAGCTCCGTGATGGAGGCGACGGTCTCCGGCTCGAAGCCAGCGTGGAGGAATGCCTTCCGCAGCAAGGACTCGGCCTTCCGGGGCGACCTCTCGTCGTGGCCGGGGAGAACGACAGGCGTGATTGTGGACCAGTGATCGCTCGCCGCTGCGTAGCGGCGTAGCACCCAGTCGCTGGCGGGGAGCGGCTCCAGGAATGCAACGGTCTCGCCTTGCCAGCTGAGATCGTGCCCCGCGAGGCGCACGCGCACCCACTCCAGTTGATCCTCGAGGCCGTGTGGCGCCGCGATCACTACTCGTGCGATCCCCTCGACCCGGTCGAGCCTCGGGTTGATGGTCGGAAGGGGAAGGAAGGAGAACCTCGCGGACGACCGGCGGGGAGTGAGAGGATCGCCATGGCCATGGACGAGCTCCTCGGCAGGGCCGTATGGCCAGCCCTGGCACACCTCGGCGACCGCGTGTCTCGTCCAGGCAGCGACGTCACGTGTCCGCCTTCGGGGGTCGAGCGAGAGCCGATCACCGGTGATCGGCTCCAGAAGTCGAAAAGCCGCAAGGGGCCTAGGAATGGGACCCGCCGCGCGCGCATACGGTTCGATCGTGAAGCTGGACAGCGGTGTGACGGGATGAAAAACGCCGCCCTCGAGGCGCCGCAGGAACTGCGCGTGTTTGCGCTCGAGCGCGTCGAGCGTGCCGGGCACCGGGCGTCGCAACGCTGGTCCACCTTGTCGGCCCGGGATCCACCGCTCGCCCTCGGGGACGTTCACCGCGGTGCCGGCATCGCCCACGACCATGTCGATCCCCCAGCCGAGGTGAGTGATCGAGCGCGCGGCCGTCCGAAGCGACGAGAGGTGCGTCTCGAGCCCCTCCGGCTGCCGGTACACGTAGTGGATCGCCTCGCCCTGGAGGTGCATGGGGCGGATGACCTTCTCGGTCTTGATGGAGGCGAGGCTGACATCGGTTCCCATCGACCAGCGCCTCGCGACCTGGTCACCGATGTTGTCCGGGACGAAGAGCAGATAGGAAGTGCTTGCCTGCCTCGCGGACGGAGCGAAGATCTCGGGAGAGGGTTGTCGTTCGAGCCAGCGGAGCGCCTCGATCGCCCGTTCACGTCGTGCGGCGTCGCGCTGGCGACCGACCGCCGTGGCGACCAGCGCCTGGAACATACGCAGGGGTGAGGGCGGCCACTCCGGCGAGCCGTCCTCGCCGCGTGCATGGCTGTACGGCTGGAGGAATCGCGCCGTGAGACAGAGATCGGAAGGCATGGTCATCCCTTGGCCTTCTTGGCCTTATCCTTCTTCTCCTTCTTGTCGCCATTGACGGCGACATCCGTCCTGGCGCGCTCCTTGTCGAAGTCGACTGTCCGGCTCTTCCCCACGCCGAAGGCGTTTGCCGCCTCGTGCGCGAACGCGAGCGCATCGTCGTGCGCGAGGGTGAACGGCTTCCGCTGGCCCGACGGATAGACCTCCTCGATGCGGCGCGGCTCGGGCTTGGACGAGTCCAGGACGAGGTTGCACCCTTGGCGCAGGTACGTGGACACGCTAGCCGTGAACGCGGTGACCGCCAGCCCCAGCACGTAGCGGCGGAGGGCTGCAGTCCGCTGCGCGTCGTCACCCGCCGAGAGCAGTCGGAGGGCGGCAAGGCTCAGGGTGGCGTCGCGCCGGATGCCTCCCTTCGCGATCACCCCTCCGTGCGATGCGCTCGCGGGCACATGGACGAAGCCCCGCTCGGCGAGCGCGTCCTTGGCGGCCTTGTCCTTGGGCTCATCGACGAGACCCTGATCGACGTAGTCGGTCGCAGGGACGAACTGTGCCGAACGGCTGAGTCTCCGCACGTTGTGTGCGCGGATCGTGGACGCGATGAGGCGCGGCGCCTTGGCCTGCGTGTCTCGCGAGTCCCACACCCCGAACACGAGGGAGGTGGGAGCGATGCTCGCCAGAGGTGTTGCATCTCCCTTCAGCAGGCTCTTGAAGGCGGCCTGCAAGTCCTCCTGGAGCTCGGAGCACCGCACGATCGCATCGCCGGCGCGGTGACCGGCCTCGAGCAAGCTGACGACGTGCTCGCCCGCGCGGACCGCGACCTGGGGGACGAGCTCGGCGTACGGCGCGCGACCGAACATGGGCTCGATGCGGTTGGCTTGAGAGCCGACGCTGTCCACCAGGCAGACGTTCTCGCCAGTGAGCTCTCCGTCGATGTTGTAACCACCGCCGAAGTCCTCGCCGGGGTTGGGCGCGTAGGTGGGAGGGAACAGCACGCCGTCCGCCCCTTCCACCGGGACGAGCTCCTCGCGAAGCACGAGCGCCGCCGGGCCAGAGTCCTCGATGTACGAATCCAGCATCGTGAGTCGCAACATGGGTCAGGCTCCTCGTTGAGTGACGACTGCGGGTCGGAACGCTTTGTGCTTCCGTTGCCCGGTTCTGAACCAGCTCTCGAATCGGTACGTGCTCGAGCCTGGGAGGTTCGCCGCGCCGCAAACGACTGCTGCCATCACCGAGATCGGCAGCGGGACTTGCCAGGTCCGATACTCGAATACGCGCTTCGTCCCGGCCGGCGCGGGCCTGCAGCGCTGAAGGCCGACGAGGCAGAGGATCTCGACGGCCGGGAACGCGGTGGTCGTGAGTCCAAGCGCGTCCGGCGAGAAGCCTGCGTCACGCGAATGTGCATTGGGTGCACGCCGCGAGTCGAAGTAGAACGGCTCCACCTTCTTGGTCGGGTCCTCGGGGGAGAAGACGACGCACCCGACGTTGAGGAGCTGCTCGGTATGGAACCGCGAGTCGCGGATCGCGCTCGCCATCGCCTGGGCGATGCGCACGCTGTCCATCCGACCCGCCCACGTCTTGAGCTCCCTCCCGCCCGCCGCTGCATCGCTCCACCAGTCGATCCTGAGGTCGAAGGGGGGAGGAACGCCGACGGGAGAGGACGTCTCGTCCTCGGGATCGAGCCGCACGAGGGGTTGGGCGGTGAGTTGCTCGAGGAGTCGAGGAAGCGTAGGGCCGGCGTCCACGACGAATCGCGAACCCTCGAACCGGGCGGTCGCCTGCTTCGTCAGCCTCGACGCGAGCTCGAACAGCCCGCAACAGGCGAAGAACTGCCCCGGGTTCGCCGGGTCCACGGCCACCGCGAAGCTCATGGGCTCGCCTCCACGAACTTCGAGGGTTTGGCGCTCGCCGCCCAGTCCGCGGCGCGAACGAGCGATTCGAGATACGCCAGGCCCCAGCGTCCGAACCGGCGCTGGAGGAGAGCGTAGCGTGTTACCACCCGCACTCCGAGCTCCCGAGCGTCGGCACCCGGGCGCTCGGGATCGAAGAGCTCTCCAGGGGGGAAGTGTGGCCGCGCCCGGCCGTGGTGGGCGGCGACGAGGTGCAGCACAAGATCCTGCTCGTCTGGCGGAAGCTGCGCGAGAAGCCCCTCGCGCTCCAGGTCGATGATCGAGCCGTACTCGTGGCGGAACGGCGTCACGTCGATGGGCGTCATCGCACCCCCGGACTTCGCGAGGATCCGATCGGGGTGAAGATTCCCGATGCTCCGCTGCCAGGCGCGGCGCCGTTTGCCGAGGTCGTGGAACCGAGCTGCTGTGGTCACGGCACGTCCCACGCAGGGATCGAGTGAGAGCCGGCTGACGATTCGCGTTGCCTCGCGCTCGACGTCGTCGAGGTGGTCGCCCAGGGCCACGGGGAGCGCCGCGGTCCCGGAGCCCTCATCCGCGGCGACCGGGAGCTCGTACCAGCTCCAGCGGCGAGGCGGCTCATCCCCCTCGCGCTCCTCGTCGTCGCCCAGCAGGATGGAGCGGACCAGCTTCATGCCCGCTGGCGGAGGGCCGCAGAGCAGCCGGCGACGCAGCGGTTCTCCTTTCTCGCCGAGCCACACGTCTGCGACGTCGGCGCTCTCATCCCCTGGGCCCCACCCTTCGGGCGCGAGGAGCCCGTCCACGGGACGGCTCCACCGGGGCGAAAGCAGGAGCGTGCACCCAGCAAGACTCCGCTCGTTCGACTTGCGGTCCCCAGCACAGAGCTCGCCGAGGATCGTCGCCTCGACCCTGCCGCTCTCTCGAACGATCCAGACGGGCGACTTGCCGGCCTCGGGATCGTGCTCCAACGCTTGCAGCAACGTGGTCAGCACCCGTGACGTCCGGTCGGCGAGCAGCTCGTGCGGCTTGATTGGATAGTCGTCGATCAACTCTCGCGCCGGATGCCGCTCCAGGAGCTCACTCGTCAGCAGGTCCACCTCGCTCCGCCAGGCAACGTGTGTCGTCGGCGGCTCCCAGTCGGCGACACCGTGCAGATAGGGCGCAAGCGGAGGTCGGCCGGGGAGGTCCTCGACGGTCGTCATGGACCACGCGTCGAACAGGATCTCGCTGGGCTCCAGGATCGTGGGCTCTGGAGCGAAGGCGGCGCGCCTGGCCTCGGGCGCGAGTCGGGCGAGGGCCGCCGGTGAGGCATCGCCATGCAGGGAGCGCAGGAGCCTCAACGTGGCGATGCGCCTCGCATCCAGCGGATCTCCCGCGTCGAGTTCCTCGGCCTCCTGATGGAACACGTGGATCTCGGAGTCCTGCCTGAGCCCAAGTCGGTTGACCCGCCCGAACCTTTGAGCCATCGAATCGAACGTGGACAGATCGCAGACGAGGTGGTCCGCCGAGAGGTTCACGCCAACCTCACCGGCGCTCGTGCAGACCAGGACGACGAAGGGCGAGGAAGGCGAGACCGCGGAACCGGCCAGGAACCTGCGAAAGATCGGGTCCGTGGCGGCGAGCCGATCCCGCTCCAACCCGCGCATCGTTCCGGTGAGGTGCTGAACGCTGACCTTTGCGTTCCGGAGGCGGCGCACCGCACCCGACACATCCTCCACGCTTCGAAGGAACACAAGCACTGCGGATCCCGGTCCTTCGTACGACAGCGTCTGCGCGACGACCCGCTCCACCAGGTCGCGGTCGCCATGGCGGTGAAGCGTCAGTCTCTTTGTCGCGTGGATGCGCTGGGCGACCACCGGATGTGCTTCGTCGCGCCCTTCGAGGCCAAACGCCGCGTCGCCGTCGCGTGAAGTCGCGGTGAGCGCCATCACCCGCATCGGCCAGCGATCCCCTTGCCGCTCCTGCTCGTCCTGGATGGCCTCGAGGAGCTGCTGGAACGCGGGCTCGAGGTGAGCTTCGTCGTGCACGATCAGCGCGTCCTGGCCGAGGAGCCCGGCATGAAGAGGTCGCGCGCGAAACCCGATCCGATAGCCGCCGAACAGCAGACGGCTGCCGATCATGTCGACAGTTCCGCAGACGACGGCCTGGCGCGACGGGTCGGCGGACCATGCGCGGTTGTCGGCCATCTGGCCGCGGAGCGTCGAGACGACGAGCGGCTCCTCGATCCCCGCCGCCGCGAGGTTGGCGCGGATGCGCTCGACCTCATCCGTCGTCTGATCCACCACCGTGCGCCTGTTCACGACGTAGACCAAGCGTCGGGGGAGCGCTGCGCCGGCCGCGCGGGCGAGGAGCCACACGGCGATGACCGATGTCTTTCCGAGCCCGGTTGGGATGTTGCAGACACGAGGCAGGTTCCCTGCGAGGAAACGCTGGTACAAGGCCGCTTGCCAGGGGAAGGGACGATTCCCCGTGAGCGCGAGGAAGGCCTTGTCGAGGACGCGCAGGTCGGCTTTGCTCGCAACGTGCGCCCTCTCGGGAGGTCGCCCCGAGGCTTCAGGCTTCGTCGCCTGCTCCTCGCCTTCGACCGCGCCCCAGTCCACCTTGCGCGCGCTCACCCCTCCTCCCTTCTGTACACCCCGAGTCGGGTGGAGCTCTTGAGCTGCCGCCGATCCGGATCCCCTGCTCGGCAGATCACTACGTCGATGTCGAAGCGCTCGAGGGCAAAAGCTCGGTTGATGCGGCGGCGCAGCGTGCCGACGGTCGCGAGCGGGAGGATCGGGCGGATCACGATGCCGTCGATGTCGTCGTCCTCCTGCGCGCCGTCATCGTTCTGGGGCGCATCGGCCTCGAGGGACGTGTCCGGCGACCACGCGACGGTGGCAGGGACCTGGGGGGTGGCGGGCGGCGCTGTCGCTGGCCCGAAGGCCGCGCACGCCTCGATCAGGTGGGACTGGGGCGGCGAAGCGGCGATGATGTTCGGCTGCGAGAAGGGCGCAGCCGTGGGCAGATGCGTGGCAGAAGACGAAGGCGGAGGCTGCCCAGCGCTCGCGAGCCCTTCACGGAACCCCGTGTCGTACGCACGCCGCAGGAGCGCACGGATCGCCTCGCCCGCCTCCCCGGTGAGGCCATCGATGATCTCGTTCACGCTCATGCCGTCACCTCCCCGAGCGCGGCCACTAGCTCCCGTGCGAGTACCCGTGTCGTCTCCTTGCCTCCACCCGCCGCCCTCGCGCGCCAGGCGCCAGCGGTCTCGAAGCGCGCGGCGCCGACGCGTGTCGCCCAGTGAGCCAGCATCCTGCTCACCGTCGACTTGGGATTGCCTCCGACTTCGTACACGCGCGCGATCACGGGCGGCGAGGCCTGCAGAAACGCCCGCAGCGCGATGGTCGAGCGCAGGGAGTGGTGCTTGCTCGACCACGCGCCCGCGAAAGCGCGTTGCACCTCCTGGAAGTAGAGGAGGTAGAACCGGCGGAGGTTTGCGACGAAGTCATCGAACCAGGATGGTGGGTTCGTTCCGCCGCGGACGGCATCGATGGCGGCGCGCATCTCCTGAGCGAGGCCGGCCTGCGGGACCTTCCCGGGCCCGACGCCGAGCATCTTCACGTGCCCGGCGAGCGGTGAGCCGGCCTTCGAGTTGAGTTCTCGGATCGTGTCGTGGATGGCCGAGTCCACGGGATCGGGGTAGAGCTGCCGGCCCTTGAGCGAGAACAGCAGCGAGGAGTTGAGCCGCGTGTGCTTGGAGTTGATGGTCACGAACATCTCGACCACGGCGGGCGCGGGGAGCCCGGCGAACAGGATGGCGGGCACCTGGACACCGCGGATGGCAGAGGAGTCTGGAGATGCGAGGAGCGCGTCGAGCGCGAGGAGCCTGTGCTGGCCGTCGAGAACGCGGAGCGTGCCCTCGCCCTCGCTCATCTGCACCAGTCCGACGAACGGGTTCGTGCCCTGCGCGGTGAAGCCAACGGGCTCCTCGCTGACGAGGAGCACCGCGCCGGGGATTGCGGGGACCGCGTCGTCATCCCTGCACTGCTGGTAGTGGTCGGCGAGCTCCTGGATCTTCGTGCGGAGGATCGGCCGCTGGAAAGCCTTCTCCGAGGTGTGGACTTTCTTCTCGATCTGGGCCCAGTCCACGGTCGCGGGCCGTGCCTTTCGTGCCGGCCTGGCCGCAGCGTCGATCCCGGCCTCCCCTAGCACCTCGAACCGCACGAGGCGCTGGACGTCGGAGGCGGCAAGGTTCAGGAGATAGAACTCCTGCTTGAACTGCTGGACTTTCACGGCGGGTACAGTCAGCATCCCTCGGTGTCTCCCGGCAGCGCGTGCCTCACCAGCTGTGAAACGTGCACAGGTTAGCTTCCACGTGTGTCACGACGGGTCACTCTCCCCTCGAACCCCATCAGGGCCTCGTGGTGCGCTCTCACCACAGAGTCCCGCAGATCGGAAGGCTCGATCTCGGTGACCGAGGCTCCGAGCCCGGTCAGGTAGTTCACGAGCGGCGGCCCGATCGCGACCTCGAGCTGGACCTCGACGCTACCGTTGCCCCGGCGCTGGGCGAGCTGGCTCGGGTGGACCTTGCGCTCCATCAACAGATCCGCGACCTCGGGCGCCACGACGAAGCGCACCTTCCGCGGGCGGCCGCTCCACATCCGGAATGCGGCGCGGAGGAGGTGCTCGGGGGGATCGCCGGCGGGAGGGTGGAACCGCTCGCCGGTGAGGCGCACCTCGTCGAAGCGATCGACGAGGAAAGACTTCGCCCGCCCGCTGCGGTGACAGCGAGCGAGGAGGTAGATGCCGTCCTCGGCGATGCGCAGGTGCAGGGGGTCGAGCTTGCGCTCCGCCTTGGGCCGCGTCCTCCCGCCGGTCCGCGAGCGGTATCGCGCCGCGATCGTCTCGCGCCCGGACACCGCCTCGACGAGGCGCCGCACGGTCTCGCTCCGTGCGCCGTAGTCGCGTCCTCCGGCGGGCGCGCTCACGAGCCCGTCTGCTGCGCGGAAGCGCTCGGCGAGATCGCGCGGAAGCGTCGCGCGGATCTTGTCGAGCGCGCTCGCGGCGCCGTCGTGGAGCATGGTGCCGGCGAATCCGACGATCCCCCGCCGGGCGACCATCAGCGCGAAGAGCTCGCTCCAGGTCAACGAGAGCTGAAGGCGATGCCGGTATCCCTGAAGGATCCTCCACCGCGCCCGCCGCCCGTCGCGGGCAGACGTGAGCGGGACGCCGGCGTCCTCGAGGACCCGGAGGTCGCGGTACACGGTCCGGCGCAGCATGCCGAGCTGTTCGGCGGCCTCGTCGGGCTCGAGCCCATCGGGCCGGGCCTCGAGGAGCGCCAGCAAGCGCCACTGTCGAGCGAATGCGTCCCCGCGCAAATGCACCCCCAACGGCGTGACGCTAGCAAGCGCACGTGAACGTGGACACCCGCGAACGGTGGGTACGAGTGTGGGTGCGGATGTCGGGTGGCGCGATGGCCCGGGAGCGGTATCTCCCGCGCGGTCGTCGCGCGCTCGGGCGCCGAGTCGTTGACGTTCAGTGTCAGACCGCGATGCGATCCTCTCGCTCGTGACCGCCGCGCTCCACCTCCTCCCGCTGGCCTGCGAGCCCGTCGCCGGGTACGGCGCGAGCCTCACGCCGCCGGCGTTCGAGCTCCGGCCGTACACGCCGGGGGAGCTGTGGGAGCGGTTCCGTGGCGGCGAGAAGGAGGCGGACGACTGCGAGCGGTGGCTGGCGACGGCGTCGCGCGCGCGGGCGGCGCTCGACCTCGCGATCGCGGAGGGGCTGGCGGCGCTGCGCGTGGGCGATCGGCTCGCGGAGCTGAGCTACCACCTCGGCGACTACGCGCGCGAGGTGCTGGGGATCGAGGGGCGGACGGCGCTGGACCTCGTCCGGCTCGCGAACGAGCTCCGGGCGCGGCCGCTGCTGCGGGAGGCGGTGCGGTCGGGCCGGGTCCGGTTCCGGGCGGCGCAGGTGGTGCTGCCGGTGGCGGTCGGCGAGGCGGAGGCGTCCTGGGTCGAGCGCGCGGCGAACGAGACGGTGCGCGGGCTGGAGAAGCTCGTCGCGGAGGCGCGCGGGGGCAAGGAGCCGGAGGAGGAGTGGGGGCGGATCGGCCTCCGCTGCAAGCCGGAGGAGCGCGAGGTCGTCGACGCGGCCCTGGAGGTCGCGGGGCAACTGCTCCCGGGCTCGCGCCGGTTCGA
>JAEYOU010000441.1 GCA_023411405.1 Pseudomonadota bacterium
GCATCGCGCGGCGCGCGCGGTGCGGGGCGAGGTTCGGCCGGTCGAGCCGGTACCGGAGCTTCACCCCCTGGGACGACGAGCACGAGACCGCCGCCCCGAGCGGCAGCGTCGGATAGCCGTCCGGCAGCGGGATCTCCACCACGGCGCCGGCCGGCGCCTGGAAGACCTCGGCGCCCGCGCGCGCGTCCGTCACGACGCGCAGCGCCGCGACCCCGAACCCGAACGGCCGGTCGAGGCCGGGCACCTCGATCTGCAGGCCGTCGTGGACGGCCAGCGGCCGCGCCGTCCGGAAGCGCACCGCCGCGCCCCGGGCGCCCTTCACCACGGTCTCGAGCGTCCCCACCGGCGTGCCGCGGTGGCCGACGTGATCGCGGTCGGCGACGTCCTTGTCCCGGTGGTCGTCGAGGTAGAGCGTCGTCCAGGGGCGCGCGAAGGTGGCCTGGAGATCGGCCTCGCGCGCGGGGCGCTCCGCCGCGGGCAGCGCGCCGTCGAGCAGCCGGCGATAGAAGTCCACCGCCGCCGCCACGTACAGCGGCGCCTTCTTGCGTCCCTCGATCTTGAGGCAGGCCACCCCCGCCTCGCGGAGCGCGCCGACGTGGTCGGGCAGCGCCAGGTCCTTCATCGAGAAGGCGAAGCCGCCGCGCAGGTCCTCGGAGGGGACGGAGCGCGGGGTCCGCTCACCCTGCGCCCGTCGAAGGGCCCCGTCGAACGACGTCACCTCCCACCGGTCGCGGCACGGGTACGCGCACTGGCCGCGGTTCCCGCTCCGGCCGAGCAGGAGCGAGGAGTACAGGCACAGGCCGCTGTACGCGTAGCAGAGCGCGCCGTGCAGGAACGTCTCGACCTCGGCCCCGGGGACCGCCGCCGCGGCGCGGATCTCGGCGAGCGTCAGCTCCCGCGCCAGCGTCACGCGGGCGAAGCCGAGGTCGCGCAGGGTCTCGACGGCCGCGGCCGAGTGCGCCGCGAGCTGCGTGCTCGCGTGGAGCTCGAGCTCGGGGAAGTGACGGCGCGCGACGCGGGCGACGCCGAGGTCCTGCACGATGACGGCGTCCGCGCCGAGGTCGGCGAGCGCGCCGAGCGTCTCGACCAGGCCGGCGAGCTCGCCGTCCAGGACGAGCGTGTTCACCGCCACGAAGCAGCGGCGCCGCGGCGTGAGCGAGCGAGCGTACCCGAGCAGCCGATCGAGCTCGTCGAGGGTGAAGTTCTGGGCGTCGGCCCGGGCGGAGTAGCGCCGGAGCCCGAGGTAGACGGCGTCGGCGCCGTACTGGAACGCGGCGAGCCCGGCCTCGAGGCCGCCGGCGGGGGCGAGGAGCTCGGGACGGCGGGGCGGGCGCGGATCAGGCATCGGGAGGAGGCTCGGCCGGCGGAGGGGCGCGGCGCGCGGGCCACAGCAGGAGCACCGCGCCGCCCACGATCGCGAGGTCCGCCACGTTGAAGACGCCGGTCCGCAGGCGCCCGAGCCCGAGGTTCAGGAAGTCGGTCACGTACCCGTTCGCCGCGATCCGGTCCCACAGGTTGCCGAGGCCGCCGCCGGCGACGAGCGCCGCGCCGAGCGAGACGTGGCGCGCGCCGGGGCGGACGACCGCCACCCAGGCCGCGCCCAGCACCAGCACGAGCACGCCCCACGTGAGGACGAGCCCGCGGACCCGCGGCGGGAGCGTGGCGCCCAGCGAGAGGAACGCGCCCGGGTTCTGCACGAGCTCCAGCCGGAACACGTCGCCCAGGAGGGAGACGCGCCGGTTGGGCTCGAGCAGCGCGCGGGCGATCGTCTTCGAGAGCTGATCGAGGGCGACGGCGAGCAAGATCACGACGAGCGCACGGGCGCGGTCACGGGTGGGAGATCGCGGATCGGAGGTCATCAGACCACCGGGCGGCGCCGGAACACGAACAGGCCGGGCACCGCGAGGCCGACCGCCAGGGCGGCCACGATGAAGGTCGCCTCGAGCCCTTGCTCGAGCGCGGTCGTGAGGAGGTCGTTCGTGACGCCGGAGCGCTCCATCTGCCACAGCGCGAGCAGCGTCTGGTACATCGGGACCCCGGGCACCATCGGGATCACCGCCGCCACCGTGAACACCTTGGGGTGCGCCCGCAGGCGCTGGGCGGCCCAGACGCCGAGCCAGCTCACCGCGGCGGCGGCGAGGAGCGTCGCCCACGCGGCCGGCAGGCCCGCCTCGGTGAGCAGGAACCGGAGGCCCCGCCCCAGCGCGCCGCCCAGGGCGCACCACCCGAGGATGCGGGCCGGCACGTTGAACGCCATCCCGAAGCCCACCGCCGGGATCGCCGCGAGCGCGGCGGTGTGGAGGAAGCCGAGCAGCGTGCTCACGGCAGCCCCCACCGGCTCCAGAGCGCCATCGAGAGCAGGATGCCCGCCGCCGCGGCCGCCGCGAGCAGGGTCGCGTACGCGAGCCGCGCGAGGCCGATGCTCGTGTACCCCTTCACCATGTCCGACACGCCGTTGATGAGCGGGAAGCCCGGCACGAGGAAGAGCACGCAGGAGGCGAGCACGGGGCTCGGGGTGGCGCTGCCGGGCCAGGCGTGCCAGCCGCCGAGCCGGAGGGGCGACGCGAGCAGGCCCGCCAGCGAGCTCGCGACGAAGGCGGCGAGGAAGAAGGTGACGACCGGGCTGAAGTGGAGCCGCGCGATCCGGAGCCGCGCGTACATCGCGACCGCGCTCGCCGCCAGCACGGCGGCGCAGCCCGGGAGGTCGGCGCGCGCGAGGCGGGCGAAGGCCGCGCACGAGACGCCGATGGCGAGGGCGAGGATCCACCGGGCGTAGTGCGGCGGCACGGCCGCGCCGAGGCGCGCCCGATAGCCGGCCACGTCGAGCGCGCCGGCCTCGACGTCCAGCACCGCGCGCTGCACCTGCGTGACGGCGTTCATGTTGATGCCGCGGTCCTCGACCCGGCGGACGGTGGTCACGGAGCGGTTGCCGCAGAGCGTGGTGAGGACGATCGAGTTGGCGAAGATCCCCGCCTCGACGCGGTCCACGCCGAGCGCGATCCCGAGCCGCCGCATGAGCGTCTCGATGAGCGCGCTCTCGGCGCCGTGCTGCATGAGCACGAGGCCGGTGGACACGCACAGGCGCGTGATCTCTTGCTGCTCCGCCTCGGCGGGCGGCGCGGCGCGGGGCGTGGGCGTGCCGGGGGCGGACACGGGCGGAACGTAGCTGCGAACGGGGGCGGTGGCAATCCGGCGGGTGCCGCCGGCGGGCGCTCAGAGCCGGGTGGCGAGCACCGCCGCGGTCGCGGCGACCACCCCGGCGACGACGAGGAGGGGGT
>JAEYOU010000477.1 GCA_023411405.1 Pseudomonadota bacterium
GGGCGAGGCCGCCGGCGTGGAGCGCGAGCGAGGCCACCGCCGCGGCCCCGACCGTGCCGAGCCAGGACCCCATCTCCGTCCTCACCGCTCCGCCTCCGAGGGATCGCGGGCGATCTGGATCGCGAACTTCACGAGCCCTTCCTGCTTCACGAGGTCGATGAGCGAGACCACCTCGCCGTGGGCGACCGCGCGGTCGGCGCCGATGAGCGCCCGGGCGTCCGGGCTCTGCGCGAGCGCCGCCCGCACCGCGCGGCGCGCGCCGTCGCGGGTGACGGGTTGGCCGTCGAGGTAGACGACGCCGCCGGCGTCGATGGCGAAGGAGAGGGTGGGGCCCATCGTCTCGCCGCCCGCCGCGGCGCGGGGGAGATCGACCTCGATCGACTCCTTCACGATGAACGAGGCGGTGACCATGAAGATGATCAGCAGGACGAGGACGATGTCGACCAGCGGGGTCACGTTGATCCCGGTGATCGCGTCGTCGTCGCCGCTCGAGTACGAGGCCATGGTCCGCTCCTCAGGGCGCGTCGACGGACCGGGCCGCGTGCGGGACGGCCGCGCCGCCTCGCCCCGGGGCCGCTGCGCGGGCCCGGTCGTGCTCGAGGTGGGAGGCCAGGGCATGGGCGACGGCCTCGCCGCGCACCGTGAGCGTCTTGAGCCGCCGCATGTACGCGTTGAAGCCGACCACCGCCGGGATGGCGACGAAGATGCCGACGGCCGTGGCGACCAGCGCCTCGGAGATGCCGGCCATGACGACGCTCACGTCGGCGCGGCGGGTCCCGACGGAGAGATCGGAGAAGGCGCGGATGATGCCGATGACCGTCCCGAACAGCCCGAGGAAGGGGGCGTTGTTGCCGAGCGTCCCCAGGAACGAGAGGCCGCGCTCGTAGCCGGGGCGCGCCTCGGCGATCGCGCAGGCGACGGCCTCCTGCACCGCCGCCGGTCCGCCCGGCGCCGCCGCGAGCGCGGCGCGCGCGACCTCGGCCTCCATGCCGCGGCGCTCGGAGACGAGCGCGCGCGCCTCGTCGAGCCGGCCGGCCTTGAGCAGCGCGAGGAGGTGCGGGATCGGCCCACCCCGGCGCAGGAAGAACGCGCCGCGCTCGAGGATCACCGCGATGGAGGCGACCGAGAGCCCGACGAGCAGGTACATCACCCACTCCGCCCCCGAGGTCGTGAAGAGCTGGAAGATCGTCTCGGTCATGTGTCTCCTCCCCCCGTTGCCGGCCGGCGCGCTCGCCCATGCACGCGCGTGCTCGCGTCATGCACGAACGGCACCGGAGCTCGGCGGACGGCGCGAGGATATGCCACGACTGGAATCGCTGCGACGTCGCCATGTTCGGGGATCGACGCCCTGCGTCAACGAGCCGCGGCGCCGGCTGGGGCGTCCGCGCGGGCGTCGCCGGCGCGGCTCAGTGTGTGCGCGCGGCGTCGATCGCCGCGAGCCGCTCCACCAGCGCCGGGTGGCTGTAGTGCCAGGCGCTGTACCACGGGTGCGGGTGCAGGTTGCCCAGGTTCTCGCCGTTGAGCCGCACGAGCGCGGTCTTGAGCGCCTCGGGCGCGCGGGCGATCCGGACGGCGTACCGGTCGGCCTCGTACTCGTGGCGGCGCGAGAAGAACGCGGCGATGGGCGTGAGCCAGAAGACGAACGCGCCGCCGCCGAGCACGAGCAGCGCCAGCGCCCCGTGGAGCGGCGTCCCCGTGAACCCGAACGCCTCGAAGAGCGGGGGCCACGCGACGAGCCGCGAGAGCGCGAAGAGCACGGCCAGCATGCCGAGGAGCGAGACCGCGAGCATCCGGTGCACGTGGTGCTTGCGGAAGTGGCCGATCTCGTGGGCGAGCACGCTCGCCGCCTCGTCCGCCGTCATCCGCTCGACCAGGGTGTCGAAGAGCACGATGCGGGGGCGGACGAGCCCGGCGAAGTAGGCGTTGGAGTGGCCGGAGCGGCGCGACGCGTCCATCACGAAGAGCCCGCGGTTCCGGAAGCCTGCCTCGCGCGCCATCGTCTCGAGGCGCGCGCGGAGCGGCCCGTCCGCGAGGGGGACGAACTTGTTGAACAGGGGCGCGATGAGCGTCGGGTAGGCCCAGTCGAGCACGACCTGGAACACCACGAGGAACGCGAAGAGCCAGACCCACCAGAGGTCGCCCGTGAACCGCATGAAGCCGTAGACGGCGTAGAGGAGCGGGACGCCCAGGGCGAGCTGGAGCGCGAACCCCTTCAGGCGGTCGGTCAGCCAGAGCCGCGGCGTCGTCCGGTTGAAGCCGAACCGCCCCTCGAGCACGAAGGTGGAGTAGAGCGAGAACGGGATCGAGATCACCGCCCCGGCGGCGGCGAGGGCCGCGAGGAACGCCACGAACCGGTGGGCGCCGCCGAGGCCGGCCGCGGCGAGCGCCCGGTCGAGCCAGGGGAGGAGGCCGGAGAAGAGCGCGACGAGGGTCACGGCCGCCGAGGCCGCGAGCGAGACGACGGCGAACCGGCCGCGGGCGAGGGTGTACGCGCGGCTCCGCTCGGCGACCGCGGGGTCGATCCGATCGCCGAGCGCGGCAGGCACCCCGCGGCCGCGGTCGGCGGCGCGGAGCTGGAGCGCGAGCAGGACGGCCTCGACCGCGAGCTGGAGGCCGAAGAACGCGAGGAAGAGGACGGTGACCAGGGTGGCGGGGGGCATGGCCGGGTTGTACCCCGCGCCGGGCGAGGGTGCAGGCCCTTCACCTTGCTCCCTCACGCGGATTCCCTTAGGTTCCGCCCCCGTGTCCGGATCTGGTCCCGATCTCGTCACCCTTGCCCGCCGCGACGGGGGCCCTGACCCTGCGCCGGGCGCGGCGCCCGGCGCGAAGGTCTTCGTCCACACCTTCGGCTGCCAGATGAACGAGGCCGACTCGGCCCGCATGGTCGAGCTCCTCGGCAAGCACGCGTTCTCGGCGGCCGGCTCGCCCGACGAGGCGGACCTCATCCTCGTGAACACCTGCGCCATCCGGGAGAAGGCCGAGCAGAAGCTGCTCTCGGCGCTCGGCAGGTACCGCGAGGTGAAGGCGCGCCGGGGCGCGCTGCTCGCGGTGGCCGGGTGCGTCGCGCAGCAGGAGAAGGAGAAGCTGCTCGCCCGCGTCCCCTACGTCGACTTCGTGTTCGGTCCGGACAACCTGGGCCGGTTGCCGGAGCTGGTGGCGCGCGCGCGCGCGAAGGAGCGGTTCGCGGAGACCGGGTGGATGGGCTCCGAGGAGTACGTCTTCCCGGCGGCCGAGCCCGAGGCGGCGCGCGGGAAGGTGACGGCCTTCGTCACCGCCATGAAGGGCTGCGACAACGTCTGCGCGTTCTGCGTCGTCCCGCACACCCGCGGGCGCGAGGTGTCGCGGCCGTGGCCCGAGGTCGTCGCCGAGTGCGCGCGGCTCGCCGCGGTCGGCGTGCGCGAGGTGACGCTCATCGGCCAGAACGTGAACTCGTACCGGGGGGGCTGCACGTTCGCCGAGCTCCTCCGGCGGGTGGCGGCGATCCCCGACGTCCTCCGGGTCCGGTTCACGACCAGTCACCCGCACGATCTCTCGGACGCGCTCATCGCGGTCTTCCGCGAGGAGCCGAAGGTGATGCCGCACTTCCACCTGCCGGTGCAGTCCGGCTCCGATCCGGTGCTCGCCCGCATGCGGCGCGACTACACCGTGGCCGAGTACCTCGACCGGTTCGACAGGCTCCGGGCGGCGCGGCCGGGCATCGCCATCACCACCGACTTCATCGTCGGCTTCCCCGGCGAGACCGACGCCGACTTCGAGCGCTCGCTGCGGCTGCTCGAGCACGCCCGGTTCGAGCAGAGCTTCAGCTTCGTGTTCAGCCCGCGGCCGCACACCATCGCGAACCTCCGGCTCGGCTCGGCGCCGGAGTGGCAGGAGGTCCCGCGCGAGGCGGCGGTGGCCCGGCTCGAGCGGCTCCTCGCCCTCCAGCGCCGGATCGCGGCGGAGCACCTCGCCGCCGAGCGCGGCAAGGTGGTCGAGGTGCTGGTCGAGGGCCCGTCGGAGGACGGCGAGCGGGTGGGCCGGACGCCGGAGAACCGCGTCGTGCACGTCGCGGCGTCCGAGGCCGACGCGCCCGCCGGCGCGGTGGTGCCGGTGCGCGTGCTGCGCGCGGGCGTGAGCTCGCTCTCGGGCGTGCCGGTCT
>JAEYOU010000504.1 GCA_023411405.1 Pseudomonadota bacterium
GCAACAAAGAGGAGAATCGCCATACATATGGCCGCTATGGAATGAGTTAAGATGATGGCAACCATCAGCAGGATCATGATAATACTCATCCAGAGCGTAAGGATATTACGAGGGTTGCTTTTCGCCGTAGATAATGCTAAGTATATCACGATAGGAATGAATACCACAGCAAAGGCATTCGGAATTGACCAATAGGTCATACGAATGTGATGGTTTGCGATAACCACCATCAGAGCGGCCAGCAATCCTATCCGATGGTTCTTGAATAAGTAATCAGCGATAAGGAATACAAACAGGCCGTTGCAGATGATCTGCCCAAGGCTTACCGATACCATATTGGCAAGTTTGTAGGGAAGACTGGCGACGAGTGAGGTCGCGGCAATCATGAGGTGGAAGAGTGGTAGGTTCGAATATGAATTACCTTCCGGAATAAAACCTCTATCAACAATCCGATTGGTGAGAGCAGAGTGGTACCAGGGATCTATTCCAAGGAGACTTGGGAAGATCAGGAGCTGGGACCAGGCGATGCTCACCCCCAGCAGCAAGATCTGGATGAGGATCAGGCCGGCGTATCGTCTGCCTGATGCGATGATCTCGCAGGCAATGATGCCTGCCATGATTGCTGTCAGAACAAAATAAAGGAGGGGACGCTCGTAGAGTTCCGGTCGAAAATAAATCGAGAGGACGCTCAAAATATAGAGTCCAAAGAAACAAATTGACCAGACGATAGTCAGGATCCGGGACTCGGGGAAACGAAACTCAAAGGTGTGCCTCTTTCGGATCACCAGCCACAGGAGGCACGAGATAAGAACCAGACCGCCCATGAGTGAGTACATAAACCGGCTGATCACCAGACCCAGGACAGTCATAAGTATCGCGAGGATAATTCCTGCGACGGCAAGATTCCGGTCCAGATCACGCAGGAGGAATGAGCCTTTTAGCCAGCCCCATATCATATCTCTTCCAGCACTTCCTTCCACCGTTCAACCACGCGCTCAAACGTATAATTCTCCCCCACAAACCGCCTCCCAGCTTCCGCGATCTGCTCCAGATCCGGCGAATCCAGCGCCCTCCTCACATTCTCCGCGATGCACTCGGGCGAGTTACTCTCCATAATAAATCCGGTCTTCCCGTCTATTATAACATCCGGTATCGCCCCAACCGGCGTCGCGAGCACCGGGGTCCCGCAGGCCATGGCCTCGAGCATGATGTTCGGGAGCCCTTCTGTGTAGGAGGGGAGGACGAGGAGCCGGAGCTGGTTGAGGTATTTTGGAAGATCGTCGTGGGAGATCCAGCCCGGGAGGTCGACGGAGGCGGAGACTCCCTGTTCCTGCAGGGAGGCCTCGATCGCCTCCTTCAACTGCCCGTCTCCGCCGATGAGCACCCGGAGATCCTGCTGGTCGCTGAGGATGGCGGGGAGGGCCTGGGCAAAGTTCTGGATGCCTTTCTCCCCGCTCAGCCGGCCGATGTAGCCGACGAGTGGAGGACGGTCAGGCAGAGGGATGGTGACGGTGAAGGTGTTGAAGTCGAGGAAGTGTCGGTGGGCGATGAGAGTTTTGCGGCGGTATTTTTCGAGGTTCCACTCGGTGATGAGTCGAGGAGAATATATAACAATTCTATCTGCTAGAAGAAAATTAGTTTTCGCACATGCGATGAATATTTTCTTTAATTTTCTTGGTTCCTCCTCTATTATTGCTTGTGGGGACGATGGCAAATTTACAATGATTGGTGTACCGATCACTTTTGCAATAACTATGGCCGGCAATAGTACATCAGCCCCCATAGGAAATATCCAAAGGTTAACTTTTCTTGAATAGTACCCTGTATAAGCAGTTGTCTTTAATATCGAGATAAGGCCATTTATTACTCGAAATCCCTTTCCGGAACCAATTAGAGCATCAACTACGCAAATTTTCTTTATTCTTCTATTATTATGGATCGATGGACCTTGGCCTCCTGTGATGAAGTACAACTCTTCGAAAATCGTAGAGACAATCTCAACCATATTTGAAACCGGAGTCAAACTTGCTTTACCTATTGGGACAGTTACTAATCCAATACTTTTCATTAAGCGTCACAAACCTTTTCAGATCATTCGGTTTTACCTATTTCAAGTCGAGGGGTTTCGAGTGTTGAAAACACATCCACAAAATGAAAGCGCTCCAATGTCACTCACATTTACCCTAACATTATAATGCTGGGATGTATCCGTTCAAACAGTTATTTGAGCACTAACTGAAATTGGCCTAGTCACTCCATTTATCTCCAAACCTGCTTTTAGTCCACAATTAGGCAAACCATTATCGGTTTAATGACGATTGATATTCGATAGCCATTTAGGTAATTTATATGTACTTCGGATGCTGTCAAAGTATCCTGCAACCAATCCCAATGAGAAGCCAAAACTTATCGTTAAAACAATTATTGGCAGTATAGCACCTGTCTTACAGGAGAAATACTCGTTCCTCCCAAAAAATAGGAATATCATGACATATGTTAGAGTTGCTAGAATCGACACAAGGAGAAGAGCGCTAGTTAAATCTAGAATAAACAACGAAGTAAGCAGTGCTAAAAGGGTTAATGCAGGGGTTACTTGTCTAATTAAAGGCAGATAATGCTTATATTTTTTCAATATATAGATAAACTTTTTTTCAGATGAATAACACCAGAAAAAGATATCCCGTAATCGCATGCGGTGTTTATGATATACTATAATTCCGGGATCGTACAGAACATGATATCCTTGTTGGGTAACTCTACGATATAAATCCACATCTTCTCCTACAGAAGCACCTTCATCAAAACCACCGGCTTCTGTTAGAACATCCCTGCGATAGGCAGCGTTCGATGTCGCTAAGTGCTTTTTTAGTGATTCCTCTCCCCCAGACCAAGAAACCATGTTTAGCAACGCAAGTGCCCGTGAGGTAGGATCCAAACTAAAAGGTCTTACCGCCCCTCCAGCACCTACTAGAGTAGAAAAACGCTCAAGTCTTTCACCTAATTGCTCAAGCCAGCGTTCATGAACAACACAGTCAGAATCTGTGAACGCAACAACTTCCCCTTTTGAAAGATAAATACCAGCATTTCTTGCTGAAGGAATATTTCCCCGTTTAGTCCGATACTCTATCTTTATTTGTGGCGCATTTGAAGACGAGTATTTCCTGGCAACATTAAACGTTTCGTTATCGTCTACAACAACGATAATCTCGTATTTTTCTTTCGAATATGTTTGTTTAAGCAGAGACTCTATGCAGCCCGATATAACATCTTGCGCCATATACGCGACGACGATAACGCTAATTTTTGGTGAGGACACGGAAAAACCTACCTTTTTGTTAATGATTTGAATTTATTGCCGTAAAATGTTCTTGCACACTCGATCTGACAATCCTTTTGATAACCTGATCCCGCCCCACAAATGTTCGAATAGAGGTTTTCGTACCCCCTAGTTACACGATCCCAAGTGTACCGAGAGGCCACAAGTTCCTTCCCTTTTTGAGAGAAGTTCTTTGCCAAATCATCATCATCAAGTAAGGTGTAGAGAGCATCGGCCAGGGCATGCTCGTTCCTCGGCGGGACAAGTAATGCAAAGTCACCGAAGTGGTCCCTGACCCCCGGAATATCAGTTGCCACAACAGGGAGACCAAAGTACATCGCTTCAAGAATAGAAGTGGGAAGGCCTTCTGAAAGGGAGGGAAGGACAAATAGATCGGCTGAGCGATATGCTTGCATAAGTTCGAGGAACGGCAATCTTCCAGTAAAAATCACCCGAGATTCAACATTTAGATCCTTTGCAAGAGATCGAGCATCAGAAAGGTTCTCACCCGAGCCCACGATAATAAATACAAAATTTTCTTTGAGGATTCTTTTCGCCAAGAGCGATATCGATTTTATGAGAGTGATTACTCCTTTCCGATTCGTAACCTCACCAACAAATAGAACTTTTTTCTTTCCCTTCAGATGGTAATTTTCAATAAATTCAGCCGTATCGACATTTATGTACGCTGCAAAGTCGGCAGGATTTATAGCATTGGGAAGTACCTCTATACTGTCTTCTTTAAATCCTGATGACGAGATATACTGGGCGTCTGATTCTGATAGAACGATAGTGTTATCGACATATTTTAGAATGACTTTCTCTATACTCTTCTCATAGATCTTTACACAGGTATCCTTCATAGGCTCCCCATATACCAACTGACCATGATGCGTAAGGACCAAAGGATTTTTACAGAACCTCTTCAGTAAGGGTATAGAAAGGGCCAGAGAACCGTAGAGGTTGTGAACATGGATGATGTCAAATTTTTTCAGTTCATCCAAGAGGAAGAGTATAGATGGAACAAGGGGGTTCCTCAGTGGTTCCCCAATGCATTTTAGTCTCCTAACAGGAATGCCATCTACAACATCATGGGTCCTACCCTCCGGAACATTTGAGGTGAAAACTTCGACCGCATGACCCTCTCGGATCAAATTTTTACTCAAGTTGTAGACGTACCTCTCCACCCCACCAGTGTGTGGCAAAAAATACGGAGTTATTTGAGCGATTTTCATGTTAATCACCAAACGATGCTGAAATTGTCACCAGTCAATGGGAAGTCCCCTGCTCGGCCTTCCCGGCTCCCTTTCCAGCCGAGGCTCCAGCCGCAGGAGCGACCGTTCCCCTGTTCCCCTGCATAAGCTGCACAAGTGAGTACAGAATGATCCCCACCGTCGCCAGCAAAAGCCCAAGGATCAGCATGGAAAACCCGCCGGTGAAGATAATGTAGTGGAACTGCCCGCTCCGGTAGTACTCCGAGAACGTGTAGATC
>JAEYOU010000649.1 GCA_023411405.1 Pseudomonadota bacterium
TTCTGGCGCCTGAACGTGGTGGCCCTCCGGCTGCCGCCGCTGCGCGAGCGGCCGGAGGACGTCGGCCCGCTCGCGGCGCACTTCCTCGCGCGCTACGCGCGGCTCCGGCCGGAGCTCCCGGGGCTCGCGTTCACGCCGGGTGCGCTGGAGGCGCTCGGGGCACACCGGTGGCCCGGGAACGTCCGGGAGCTCGAGCACGCCGTGGAGCGCGCCGTGGTGCTGGCGGAGCGGCCCGAGATCGGCGAGGGCGATCTCCCCGCGAGCGTCCTCGCCGCCGCCGCCGCGCCGGCGCGGGGGAGCGGCCGCGAGGACCTCTCGCTCCGGCGCGCGATCCACGAGGTCGAGGAGCAGCTCATCCGCGCCGCGCTGGAGCGGACCGGCGGGAACCGCACCCGCGCGGCCGAGCTGCTCGACATCTCGTACCGGGCGCTCCTCTACAAGATCAAGGAGTACGGCCTCGGCGATTGACCGAGGGGAGCGGGCCTCGGCACCTGCCGCCGCCGCGCCCGCGCGCGGCCGCCGAAGGCGCATAACTAGGCATCAATTCGCCTCAGCGATGCTTGTGTCGCGATCCGGGACACGCACCTCTGCGCCTACACCTACCGATATCGTCCCAGGCGCTTTCTTGATCCCATCCGGGCCGATCGCTTAGCGTGGCCTTCGCATGGTCGCCAGAGCGTCCAGCATCCCGAGAAACGATCGCGCCTCGCGCCGCGCACGGAACAACGTGCAGCGGCTGCGAGAGGAGCAGCTCCTCACGAAGGCCGAGCTGGCGAGGAAGGCGGGGGTCTCTCCCCTCACCGTCTCGCGGATCGAGAGCGGCCTGGAGTGCCGCATGGACACCCAGCGCAAGATCATCCTCGCGCTCGGGTTCACGCCGTCGGACCGCCACAAGGTGTTCGGTCGCTCGAACGGAGGGCGCACCCCGTGAATTCCCGTCCGACCTCGAATCGCCGCGCCGCGCGCGCCCGGGTGAGGTGAGGCCATGGCCACCAGCAAGCTCGCCGTCGGTCTCGACATCGGGTCTTCCGGCGTGAAGCTCGTCCACGTGAAGGAGAAGCGCGGCGGCTTCACGCTGCAGGCGTTCGGGACCGCGCCGCTCCCGCCCGAGGCGATCGTGGACGGCGCCCTGATGAACTCGTCCGCGATCGTGGAGGCGATCCAGGAGGTCGTCGCCGCCCAGCGCCTCAAGGCCAGGGAGGTCGCCATCGGCGTCCGCGGCCACTCGGTGATCATCAAGAAGATCTCGCTCCCGCGCATGACGCAGGAGGAGCTCGACGAGTCGATCCAGTGGGAGGCGGAGCAGTACATCCCGTTCGACGTCAAGGACGTCAACATCGACACGCAGATCCTCACGCCGGACGGCAACGCCGCCGGCCAGATGGACGTCCTCCTCGTCGCGGCGAAGAAGGACATGATCAACGACTACACCTCGGTCTGCGCCGAGGCGGGCCTCACCGCGACCGTGGTCGACGTGGATGCGTTCGCCGTCCAGAACGCCTTCGAGAACAACTACGACGGGTACGCCAACGAGACGGTGGTGCTCATCAACGTCGGGGCGGCGGTGTCCAACATCAACATCGTCTCCCGCGGGACCACCACCTTCACCCGCGACATCACCATGGGCGGCAACGCCTTCACCGAGGAGATCCAGAAGCAGCTCAACATCTCCTACGACGAGGCCGAGGCCCTCAAGGTCGGCGGGCAGGGCGAGTCGGACGCGGTCGTGCCCCAGGAGGTGGAGCGGGTCATCCAGGGCGTCGCCGACCAGATGGGCGGCGAGATCCAGCGCTCGCTCGACTTCTACGCCAGCACCGCGCCGGAGGGCGCCATCGGCCGCGTCTACCTCTCGGGCGGCACCGCCCGCATCCCGGCGCTCTTCAAGGTCATCGAGGCGCGCGCCGGGGTGCCGGTCGAGGTGCTGAACCCGTTCAAGAACATCGAGATCGACAACCGGCGGTTCGATCCGGCGGTGATCCTGTCCGCCGCCCCCTCGGCCGCGGTGGCCGTCGGGCTCGCGCTCCGGCGCCCGGGGGACAAGTAGCCATGGTCAGGATCAACCTCCTCCCGGTCCGGGTCTCGAAGAAGAAGGAAGCGGGGAAGCAGCAGCTCGTGCTCTTCGCGCTGGTGCTCGTCGTCGGCGTCCTCGCCAACGGCTTCTACCATCAGCACCGCGCGCGGGCCCTCGCCGCGGTGGAGCGGGACCTCAAGAAGACGAAGGACGACATCGCCGCGCTCGACAAGGTGATCCAGGACGTCGACAAGATCAAAGCCGAAGAGGCGATGCTCAAGAAGAAGCTGGAGACGCTCGACGCGCTCCGGAAGGGCCGGACGGGCCCGGTGCGCATGCTGTCCGAGCTGGCGGAGAACATGCCGCGGCGGCTCTGGCTCAAGAAGATGGACGAGAAGAGCAGCAGGGTCGTGTTCACCGGGAGCGCGGCGAGCATCGACGACGTCTCCGAGTTCATCCGGAAGCTGCGGGAGTCGAAGTACTTCGCCCAGGTGGAGCTCAAGAAGATCATCGAGACCAAGGCGGGCGCGTTCCGCGTGGTCGACTTCGAGATCTCGAGCCTCGGCAAGTACACCCCGGGCCAGGCGGTCCCCGAGGCCGACGTCGCCAAGCGCCCGGGCGCGAAGAGGAAGGGTTAGGCCATGGGAACCTTCGTCGAGCGCATCGCCAAGGCGCCGGTCGGCGCGAAGATCGCGGCGGTCCTGCTGGCGCTCGCGGTCCTCACCGTCCTCAACTACTTCGTCATCGGTCTGCCGCCCGGGAGGTCCATCGCCGCGATCGAGGACCTCAAGAAGCGGCGCGAGAAGGAGCTCAAGGACGCCGCCGCCAACCTCGGCATGAAGCGGCAGATCGCGAACGACCTGAACCGTTTCCGGCGCCAGCGCGAGCTCCTGCAGCAGAAGTTCCAGGAGGCCCGGGCGGAGCTGCCGGACACGAACCGGATCGACGACCTGCTCCAGGGGCTCCAGGAGAAGGCGGTCAAGGCGGGGCTCGCGATCTCGAAGGTCGAGCCCAAGGCGGTCGTCCCGGCGGCGCCGGGCGAGTTCTACGCGAAGATCCCGCTCGGCCTCGAGGTGGCCGGCAACTTCCACGAGGTCGCCACGTTCCTCGACGCGCTCGGGCACATGCAACGCATCGTCAACGTCTCCGACATCGTGCTCGACAACGCCAAGGACGTGAACGGCCGGGTCATCCTCAACGCCAAGTTCACCGTCACCACGTTCATGTTCGACGAGCCGAAGGCCAACGCGGCGCCGGCCAAGGGCAAGAAGGTGAGCAAATGAACCCGCGGATCCTCGCGCTCGCCGCCGCCGCCGTCGTGGCCGGCTGCTCGTCCGGGAAGCCGGCCCCGAGGGCCAGGGCGGCGTCGACCGCCCAGAAGCAGGCCGAGAAGGCGCCGGCGCAGGCGGAGGCGACGCTCGCCGCCACCGAGCCGGAGGGGGACTTCGTGTACTCCGGCGCAGGCAAGCGGGATCCGTTCCGCAGCTACCTCGCCGAGTTCACGAAGGAGACGAACACCTTCGCCTCGCGGTGCGTGGGCCCGCTCGGGAAGTACGAGATCGAGCAGCTGCGGCTCGTGGCCGTCATCACCGGACTCGAGGATCCGGTCGCGATGGTCGAGGTCCCCGGCGGCGAAGGCGTCGTCGTTCGCCGCAACCAGTGCATCGGCAAGAACGGGGGCGTGGTCGCGGCGGTCCGCACCGGTGAGGTGGTCGTGACCGAGTACCGGGTCCGGGCCGACGGCACCCGCGACGCCATCCAGACCGCGCTCCAGCTCCCCAAGCAGCAGGCTTCGTATGTGGAGGAGTAGCTCCATGACCCCGAACTTCAAGCTCCTCGCCGGTGCGCTCCTCTGGAGCGCGGCGCTCACCGCGGGCCCCGCGCGCGCCGCCGACGTCAACGTCATCCGCGCCATCGACGTCCAGGAGCGCGACGGCGCGCTGGAGCTGTCGGTCCAGGGCTCGCGGCCGCCCTCCTACTCGGTCTTCAAGCTCCAGGACCCGCAGCGGTTGGTCCTCGATCTCGCCGGCGCGGACGTGTCCGGCCTGACCGCGCCCGGGCCGGTGGGGAAGGGCGGCGTGCTCTCGATCTCGACCGCCCAGTACCAGGATCAGCGGACCACCGTCGGGCGCGTGATCGTGGCGCTCGAGGGACAGCGCAAGTACGAGGTCGTCCCACGCGGTGACGCCGTCGTGGTGCGCGTCCTCACCGCCGAGGCGGCGGTCACGGCCGCCGCGGCCTCGGTCGCGCCGGAGACCGCGAAGGCCTCGCCCGGTCCGACGCCGCAGGCGGAGCCGGCCGCGGCGCCTGCCTCCGGGCTCGAGGCACAGGTCTCCGCCGCCGAGCCACCTGCCGCCGCCTCGGCGGACGACCACGTGGTGAGCCGCCGCGTGGACGAGGCGCGCGTCGCCCGCGCCGCCCGCGCCGTCACCGCCGTCCGCCAGAGGGGCGGCCGGATCCATCTCTCCACGGATGGTGACGTCGCCCGTATCGAGATCCTCGAGCTCCGCGATCCGGCGCGCCTGGTCCTCGATCTCCAGGGGGTCTCGAAGGCTCCGCGGGGCACGGTCTCGCTGGACGGGACGTTCTCGCAGGTGCGCTTCGGCCAGGCCGCGGGCAAGACCCGCGTCGTCCTCGACGCGGCCGGCGCGCTGCCCGCGCTCGAGGTGAAGCGCGTGAAGGGTGGCCTCGTGATCGAGCCGGCCGCGCTCGCGACGGCCGAGCCCGCGGCCGCTGCCCCTGCACCGGCCGCGGCTGCGCCGGTCCAGGCGGTCGCCCCCGACACCCGCGCCCGCATCGGCGCGGTGAAGTTCTCGGGGAGCGGCGCCGGCGCGAAGATCGAGGTGAAGGGGAAGGCGTCCTACAGCATCACGCGGCCCGACCCCCGCACGGTGGTGCTGACGTTCGAGGGCGCTCAGCTCCCGCGGTCCCTGGAGCGCTCGCTCGACACGTCCGCCTTCCAGGGGCCGGTGCAGATGGTCTCCTCCTTCAACCAGCCCAAGACCGGGCAGGTCCGGATCGTGGCCAGCCTGCGCGCCCCCGCGGCCGATCGGATCGTCGAGCGGCCCGACGGGCTCGTCTGGACCTTCGGGCCCCAGGCGGCCGCGGCGGCCGAGCCGTCCGTGCGCATCGAGGCGAGCGGCTCCGAGGCGGCCGGCTTCGCGTCGGCGGGACCGGGGTACGCCGTGGCCGGCGCGCCGCAGGCCCGCGGCTACACCGGCAAGGTCGTCACGTTCGACTTCCACGACATCGACATCCGGAACCTGCTCCGGGTCATCGCCGACATCTCGAAGAAGAACATCATCGTCTCCGACGACGTGAAGGGGAAGGTGACGGTCTCGCTCCGCAACATTCCCTGGGATCAGGCCCTCGACCTCATCCTCCAGGTGAAGGGGCTCGACAAGGACGTCAACGGCAACGTCTATCGGATCGCGAAGCTCGAGGACATCCAGCGGGAGCGGCTCGCGAAGCTCGAGGCGGAGAAGGCCCGCATCCCGCTCATCCCCACCAAGGTCCGCATCATCGCCGTCAACTTCGCGAAGGCCGGCGATCTCGCCGCCCGGATCAAGGACGTCCTCTCCGAGCGGGGCACCGTCTCGGTGGACGAGCGGACCAACGTCATCATCGTGAAGGACATCCCCGAGAAGCTCGTCGCGGCCGAGGGCCTGGTGCGGAACCTCGACCAGGAGACCCCGCAGGTCCTCATCGAGGCTCGCATCGTCGAGGCGTCCTCCAACTTCAACCGCGCGCTGGGCGTGCAGTGGGGCGGCAACGCGGCGATGAACCAGGCGAACGGGAACCCGACGGGGATCATCTTCCCGTACAACACCACCGCGACGGGTGGCGCCGGCGGCGGCCCCACCACCGGGACGGCGCCGGCGCCCAACTACGCGGTGAACCTGCCGGCCGCCATCGGGCAGGGCTCCGGCGGCGGCATCGGCTTCACCTTCGGGACCATCGGCGGCGCGTTCAACCTGAACCTCCGCCTCTCGGCCCTCGAGAACTCCGGCACGGTCAAGACGATCTCGGCCCCCAAGATCACCACCATCGACAACAAGGAGGCGACGATCGGGCAGGGCATCTCCATCCCGTTCTCGCAGACCTCCGCGTCGGGAGTGAACACGACCTTCATCGAGGCCAAGCTCGAGCTCAAGGTCACGCCGCACGTGACCGCCGACGGGAACGTGCTCCTCAAGATCAAGGCGACCAACAACGCGCCCAACCCGCAGCTCACGGGCGCCAACGGGCAGCCCTCGATCTCGAAGCGCGAGGCGGACACCGAGGTGCTGGTGAAGGACGGCGACACCACGGTGATCGGCGGCATCTACACCCGCGCGACGTCCAACCGCCGCAGCAACGTCCCCTGGCTCGGCCGGATTCCGGTGCTCGGGTACTTCTTCCGGACGACGACGGCGCAGGACGACCACACCGAGCTGCTCATCTTCATCACGCCCCGGATCCTGAACCCCCGGGCGGCCGCCGTCGCGAACGGCAACTGAGGACCGCCATGACCTCGCGCATCTTCACCGCCGCTGCCGCTGCCATCCTGTTCGCCGGCTGCGTTCAGGAGAACGCTGTCTCGATCCAGGCCGCCGCCATCTGCGCGATGCCGGACGACTGCACCTTCCCGGCCGACGGCTGCTCCACCCAGTACATCGGCCCGGCCGAGCTCGACATCGCGGCCCAGGACCGGCTCAACCTCGCCGTCAACGTCACCAACAACCTCCCGCTGAACGAGGACGAGGAGGAAGGGAGCGGCGGGCACCTCAACTCGAACGACGCGGAGGTCCGCCGCGCCTCGATCACCTACTCGGCGACCGGGTTCTCGCTCACCCCGAGGAGCCAGTCCATCTCGATCTGGGTCGACGCCAACACCACGAGCGTGATCTGGTTCAACCCGATCACGCCGGAGGCGTGGGACGAGCTTGTTACGTCGGGCGTGGTCCCGGCGTTCGACCCGCTCGATCCGACGACGGTGATCCCGATCACCGCGACCGTGACCTTCTCGGGCGTCCTCGCGGACGGCTCCCGCTTCGAGATCGCGCCGAAGCCGATCCCCATCTCCCTGTGCAACGGCTGCATGTCGGGGACCGTGACCTGCCCGGCGGGCCAGAGCCCGTACGCCTGCGGTGGCGCGGGCCAGGCGCCGCGGGGTCGAGTCACGTGCACCGAGAACGGGAACGCGCCCATCGTCTACCGGATCGGCGGAACGGTCCTCGACCTGACCGGCGACAACCTCGTCATCAACTGCACTCCCGGCGGCACGGTCACGGTGGACTCGGACGGGAGCGGGAACCAGGACTTCCTCTTGTCCAACAACGTGCCCGACGGCACCGACTTCACGTGCACGCTGGACGCGAGCGCGACGGGCCAGCCCTGCGACTTCGTCGGTGCCTCGAACCAGGGCACGGTCAGCGGCGGCGACGTGAACTCGATCCTCATCGACTGCGCGCCCTGAGCGGCCGACGCGCCGCGTCGCCCGCCGCCATCCTTGACGCACCCCGCGAGACCGGGCTAGAACCCAGCCCGGTCTTCGCGCGTCCGGCGAAATCACGCGGTTTTTCCCCCGCGGGGCGAACGGCAATGGGCTTCCGGGAACATCTCCAGGCGATCTGCAACAGCTGCGAGGGCGCGCTCGCCTGCTCGCTCATGGGCGTCGACGGCATCGAGGTCGACACCCACGTCGAGAGCGCCGGCGACGTCGATCTCAAGGCCCTGCTGGTCGAGTACTCCGGCCTCTTCCGCGCGGCGCGCGAGGCGGCGGAGGTGCACGCGGCGGGCGGGATCGTGGAGCTGTTCGTGGAGACCGAGAAGGTCCTCACGGTGGCCCGCCTCATCTCGCCCGAGTACTACATGGTCGTGGCGCTGTCGCCCGGCGGGAACCTGGGCAAGGCCCGGTACCTGCTCCGCGTCACCGCTCCGCGGCTGAGGTCGGAGCTCTAGCGCGGGACCGCGACGCGGCTGCCGCGCCGCGGCAGCGGGCGCGACCTCCTCCCTTCACCTTCCGAGCTTTCAAGGAGCAGACGCACATGGCCGACACCCTGGACACCACGGCGTTCCGCCGGGGGCTCAAGATCGAGATCGACAAGGAGCCCTGGGAGATCGTCGAGTTCCAGCACGTGAAGCCGGGCAAGGGCTCGGCGTTCGTGCGGACCCGCATCAAGAACCTCCTGACCGGACGGACGATCGACAAGACCTTCAAGTCCGGCGACGTGGTGGGGAAGCCCGACATCGAGGAGAAGGAGATGCAGTACCTCTACCTCGACGGCGATCACTACCAGTTCATGGACAACAAGAACTACGAGCAGACCTTCGTGACCGCCGAGCAGATGGGGGACGCGAAGAACTTCATCAAGGAGAACACCACCACCCACATCCTGTTTTACAACGGGAAGGCCATCGGCGTGACGCTGCCCAACGCGATGGACCTCAAGGTGGTGAAGTGCGATCCGGGCATCCGCGGCGACACCGTCTCCGGCGCGACCAAGCCCGCGACGCTCGAGACGGGGTACGTGGTGGGGGTCCCGCTCTTCATCAACGAGGGGGACGTGCTTCGCATCGATACCCGCTCGGGCGAGTACCTGACCCGCGTGGCGGGGTAAGCTCCCGGGCCTCCGAAAACCGAACCGGGAGACCCCACGATGGCGAGCCGACCGCTGAAGCAGCCTGCCGACCGTGCGCCGAGCGCCCAGGGCGCGCCCGGGTTCTCGCTCGACGACGTGAAGTCGCTCGTCCAGCTCCTGGAGGAGAGCGACGTCACCCACATCGCCTGGCAGCGCGGGACCGAGAAGGTCGTCATCCGGCGCGGCGGCGCGGCGCCCCCCGCTTCGGCGGCCCCGGCGGTGGTGCACGCCCTCCCCGCGCCTTCGCCGGTCACCCAGGCC
>JAEYOU010000662.1 GCA_023411405.1 Pseudomonadota bacterium
GGCAGGGACCGAGCGCGGAGCAGCGGCCATGAGAGACGACGAGCTGCGCGGCGACCTCCGGGGAGTGCTGGAGCTCCGGGAGCCGGACGGCGCGCGGCGCGGCGGGCAGGCTCCCCCGCCACCGCCGTGGTCCCCGGGGCCGGGCGGCGACGAGGCGAGCATCCGGGACCTCCTCCGGGCGCTCCGCTCGGGCCTCTGGGTGGTCATGCTCGGCGCGGCGATCGGCCTCGCGCTGGGCGCGGCCTACCTGTTCCTCAAGGCGCCGACCTACTCGGCCAACATCGTGGTGCGCGTCGAGCCGAGCACGCCCAGCCTGCCGCGACTGGACAACATCGCGGCGGCGCTGGGCGAGCTGCCGTCCGAGTCGGAGATGGAGATCCTCCGGTCGCGCTCGCTGCTCGAGGCCGTCGTGGTCCAGCTCGGGCTGGAGATCGACGCCCGCGCGCGCACGTTCCCGGTGGTGGGCGCCGCGCTCGCGCGCCGGCACCGCGGCCCCGGGATCGCCGAACCGCCGCTCGAGCTCGACGCGTACGCGTGGGGCGGCGAGAAGCTCCGGGTGCAGCGGCTCGACGTCTCCGACGCGCTGCGGGACGTGTACCTCCCGCTCACCGCGCTCGGCGAGGGCCGGTACGCGGTCGAGCTCGGTCCGGGCGCGCGCGCCGAGGGGCGGGTCGGGAAGCTGCTCGTCGCCCTCGGCGGCGGAGGCCGCGTCGAGCTGTTCGTCGCGGAGCTCGAGGCCCGCCCGAACACCGGCTTCCTCGTGCGCAAGCGGACCCGCGCCGACGTCGTGGACGGGCTCCTCCGGCGGCTGTCGGTCGCGGAGCGCGGGAAGAAGACCGGGATCCTCGTCGCGGGGCTCGAGGGGAGCGACCCGCAACGCGTCGCCGCGGTGGTGGACGCGCTCGCGAACGCGTACGTCCGTCAGAACGTGGAGCACCGCTCGGCCGAGGCCTCGAAGACGCTCGCCTTCCTCGAGGGGCAGCTCCCGAGCCTGAAGGAGCGCGTCACCACCGCCGAGGCGGCGCTCAACTCCTACCAGCAGCGCCACGGCGTGGTCGATCTCCCGCAGGAGACGCAGAGCGCGCTCGCCCAGTCCGCCGAGGTGCAGAAGGAGCTCTCGGCCGTCGAGCTCGAGCGCGCCGAGGTCCGCCAGCGGTTCACGGACGAGCACCCGCAGATGATCGCCCTCAACGAGAAGCTGGACCGCCTCCGCGGGAAGCTCGCCTCGGTGAACGCCCGGATGCGCCGCCTCCCGCAGCAGGAGCTCGACTCGGCGCGCCTCGCCCGCGACGCGAAGGTCGCGAACGAGCTCTACCTCCAGGTCCTCAACCGGTCCCAGGAGCTCCAGGTCGTGAAGTCGGGCACGGTCGGGAACGCCCGGATCGTCGATCGGGCGGTGGTCCCGCGGAGGCCGGACCGGCCGCAGCCGGCGCCCGTGCTCGCGGTCTCGCTCCTCGTCGGGCTCATGGGCGGCCTCGCCGGCGCGTTCATCCGGCGGTCGCTGGACGACCGGGCGAGCGATCCCGAGGTCCTGGAGCGCACCACCGGCGTCCCGCTCTACGCCTCGATCCCGCACAGCCGGCGACAGGAGGCCCTCGCGCGGCGCCGCTTCGGCCGGCGCCGCCACCGCCTGCCGATCCTCGCCGCGGAGGACCCCGGCGACTTGGCCGTCGAGAGCCTCCGCAGCCTGCGCACGAGCCTCCAGTTCGGGCTCATGGAGTCGGCGAGCAACGTGGTGGCGATCAGCGGCCCGAGCCCGGGCCTCGGGAAGTCGTTCGTGACCGTGAACCTCGCGCACGTGCTCGCGGGCGCGGGCCAGCGGATCCTGCTCGTCGACGCCGACCTCCGGCGCGGCGGGCTGCACCGGTACTTCGGGCTCTCGCGTGCGCTCGGCCTCTCCGAGCTCGTCGCAGGCGGTGCCCCGCCGGAGCTGGCGGTCCGCCGCACCTCGGTGGCGGACCTGGATCTGCTCTCGACCGGGAGCATCCCGCCGAACCCGGCCGAGCTGCTCGCGAGCGACCGGTTCCAGCGGCTCGTCGCCGACCTCGCGGCGCGCTACGACCTCGTGCTCGTGGACACGCCGCCGGTGCTGGCCGTGACCGACGCCGCGCTGGTGGCGCGCGTGGCCGGGGTGTTGCTGCTCGTGCTCCGGGCGGGGCATAACCCGCTGCGGGAGATCCAGGCGGCGATCCGCCGGTTCGCGCGCGGCGGCGTGCGCGTGCACGGCGCGGTGCTGAACGACGTACTGGCGCGGGGCCGGGGCGCCGAGTACGCCGGGAACTATCATTACGAGTACCGGTCGGCGCCGGACTGAAGGTACGCCGTGTTCACCCGGGTCCTGACCGTCTGCATGGGAAACGTGTGCCGGAGCCCCATGGCGGCTGTGCTCCTCGCCGATCGCCTCGCCCGGCGGGGCGTCGCCGCGACGGTCGCGTCGGCGGGCCTGCACGCGCTCGTGGGCCGGCCGGCCGAGCTAGAGGCGCAGACGCTCCTGCGCGCGCGCGGGCTCGACCTCTCCGGGCACCGCGCGCAGCAGCTCACGCCCGAGCTCCTCCGCCCGTACGAGCTGGTGCTGGTGATGGAGGAGCGGCAGGAGCGCGCGGTGCACCAGCTCGCGCCGGCCTCGCGCGGCCGCGTCCACCGGATCGGGAAGTTCGGCGGGTTCGACGTGCCCGATCCGTACCGGCGCGAGCGGGCCGCTTTCGAGCGCGCGCTGGCGTTGATCGAGGAGGGGCTGTCCGACTTCGAGGAGGCGTTCTGGCCCGTAAGGCACTAGAGGGGCGCTGCGCCCGGTCGCGCGGGACCCCCACCCCCGCTGCACGTTCACGTCTCGTGCTGAGCGTGCTCGCCGCCGTGATGACCCTCGCCTCCGGGTGCGCGGTCGCCCCCGGGATGCGCCTGAACCAGGGCGCGGCGGTGGACCGCGGGCGCAAGACCACCGGCGACGACAAGTTCCGGATCGAGACCATCGGCCCGGGCACGGTGCGGCGCCTCGCCCAGGCGCGAACGCTCGCGGGCGTCGACCCGCAGCCGGATCCGCTCTCCGAGGAGGCGGCGAAGTACGTCTACCGGATCGCGCCGTACGACGTGCTGCACGTCATCGTCTGGGATCACCCGGAGCTCACGGTCCCGACCGGCCAGTTCCGCTCGCCCGAGGAGAACGGGAACCCTGTGGCGCCGGACGGGACGATCTTCTACCCGTTCGTCGGCACCATCGAGGTCGGCGGGAAGACGGTCGCCGAGGTCCGCCGGACCATCACCGAGCGGCTCACGCGCGTGATCCCGAACCCGCAGGTGGACGTCCGCGTGGCCGCGTTCCGCGGGAAGAAGGTGCAGGTCACCGGCGAGGTGACCCGCCCGCGCACCGTCCCCATCACCGACGTGCCGCTGCGGATCCAGGACGCGCTCGCGGCGACGGACGGCTTCACGCCGGAGGCCGACTTCTCGCGCGTCACGCTGGCGCGCGGGGGGAGGACGTTCGTCCTCGATCTCCAGTCCCTGTACGAGGAGGGAGACCCGAGCCAGAACTGGCTCCTCCAGGACGGCGACGTCGTCAACGTCCCGGACCGGAGCCGGAACAAGGTGTTCGTGCTCGGCGAGGTGGCGCTGCCGCAGTCGAAGCTGATGGTCCGGGGGCGGATGACGCTGGCGGAGGCGCTCCTCGACCAGACCGGCGGCTTCCTCCCGGCGCAGGCGAACGTGGCGAACATCTTCGTCCTGCGCGGAGAGTTCGAGGCCCCGAGGGTCTACCGGCTCGACGCGAGCTCCGCCGACGCGCTGCTGCTCGCGACCCAGTTCCCGCTCGAGCCGCGGGACGTGGTGTTCGTCTCGACCTACGGCCTCACCCGCTGGAACCGCGTGATCAGCCAGATCCTGCCGACGGTACAGACGTTGTGGCAGACGTACGACATCCTCGATCGGACGGGGGCGGTCCCGGAGCGGCGCTGAGCCGGCCCGGGCACCTAGTCGGGCGTGGGCGGCGCAGGCTAGAACGCCCGCTCCCGGAACGCGTCCGGATCTGCGGCGACCTGCTTCGCGAGGTCGTCGAGGAACGCCTTCCCCTCGGCCTCGTACCGCTCCCGCTCTTCCGGTGAAAGGGCGAGGCGCATCGTGGCGCGCAGCACCCGGCCCACGCCGACCTGGAGCACCAGCCCGCGGGCGTCGTCCTCCAGGAGGGCGTAGTACCGGTACTGGTCCTTGAAGATGATTCGCACGGTCGCTCAGGGCCCGACGGGCGTGATCCTCACGAGTCCGGGGTCGATGCGCAGCGTGTCGATCACCAGCTCCGGTTGCCCACCGGGGAGGTATCCGCCCGGCAGCCAGGCGCTGTTCGCGGCGTCCTCCAGCCCGGTCGGCAGGCGTCCGTTGTGCAGGAGCGGGTTGTACACGTCGATCCGGTACAGGGGCTCGGGGTTCGCGGGCCAGTGGACCGTACCGAGCCTCTCCTTGATCAGGAGGTAGTCGCCGCCGGTGGTTTCCAGGAGATCGTCCATCGCCTTGCTGGTGGTGAGCCAGAGCTCGTTGTTGTACCCCACGTACTCCGCGCCCTCGATGAACAGGTCGTAGTAGCCCTTCGTGACCAGCTTCGAGCCGCCGTTCCGGAACATCTCGAGGTGATTCCTCACCAGCGGGTTGGCGAGCTCGGGCGAGGTGAGCTCGTCGCCGAGCCCGGCGAACAGGCCCCCGCGGCTCCCGGCGAACTCGTCGACGTACGGCAAGACGCGCCCGAAGCGGGTGGCCGGGACCACGTCCGCGGCTGCCTGGAGCGTCTTCGACGCGCGGAAGGCCGCGGCCCCGACGGGCATCAGGTCGACGCTTGCGAGGAACACGTTGAGGGCGCAATCCGCCGCCACGCCCGCGGAGCAGGCGGCGTTCGCGTACCCGAGCGAAGGCGACGCGACGAGGAGCGCGGCCGCCAGCCGCTCCTCGAAGGAGAGCGGCTGGCCGCCGGGATAGGAGCCCGTCACCGCGAGGTAGGCGGAGGCGATCCGGATGTAGGTGTCGTTCAGGATCCCCGCGACGATCGGGCAGAGGACCCCCTCGCAGCACTGGTTCAGCATCTGGCAGCGGAAGGACGCCGTCACCCACTGGTCGAGCAGCTCGTCGGTGACGTAGTCGAGGACGCCGACGTCCTTCAGCGGCTCGATGAGGAGCGGGTGGAGCCGGGTGTCGTAGGTCAGCGCGACCTCGGCGTAGAACCCGGGGTCGAGGTACTGGCGGGCCTGGATCTGCGACACGATCTGCGCGCGCGCGACCTGCGAAGCCTCGAAGTGGAAGTACCGGTCCTGTCCCTGCGCCGTCGCACAGAGCGGCAGGGACGTACAGAGGTTCGACCAGGCGAAGATGAACTCGGACGGGACCCGAGAGCCGATGTTCGCCCCGACCTGGCGGAGCTCGCGCGCCCTCACCCAGCGGCAGCCGGCCGGGACGGTCGTGGGCTCCGCCGGAGACACCGAGGCGACACCGCTGAAGAAGGAGCCGTCCGGCAGGCAGACGCTGATGAGCGGTGACCCGTCCGCCTCGAACGAGACGCGGGCGCGCGCCTCCGCGAGCAGGTTCCGGCGCTGGTCCTCCACGACCTCCTGCATCCCGCCGTACAGCTGGCGGAGGACGGCGAGCTGCCCGGGCGTCGCCTCCGGGCAGGCCGACTCGGGCGCCTCGAGCAGCATCACCCGCACCACGCACGCGTCGGGGGGGGCGGCCTCCTGGCCGCAGGCCACGCCGGTCGGGACCCAGGCCCCGCTCGTGCACGCGTAGAGCTGCTGATCCAGCCCGCAGACGCTCGCGCCGCACGCCGCGGAGACGGGCTGGCCGTTGACGTCCGTCCCTCCGGTGCACACGCAGCTGGCGCCGACCACCACGCGCTGGTACGCCTGCGCGGCCACGGCGCCGTCGTCCACCGTGACCATGACCTCGTAGGCGCCCGGGGCGGGGAACACGACCGACTGGACCGGTCCGCCACGCGAGACCGAGAGGAGCGGGGCCGGAGGCAGGCCGCTCGAGATCGTCTCGAAGTCGGTCTGGACCAGCCAGGAGTAGCTGAGGGTGCGGCCCGACGGCGATCGGGAACCGGACGCGTCCAGCGTGATCGACGCCCCCGCGCCCGGCGCTCCGGGCACGTTCAGGACCGGCTGCGGCGCGGGCCCGGACGCGAGACCGCAGCCGCCGACCCTCGGGGCGAGCAGCGTCCCCGCGCCGACATGGACGGACCCGGACGTGCAGTTGGACGCGAGCGTCACGCCCCGTGACCAGGTGACGAAGACGTCGTGCTGGCCGCTCCCTTGAACGGTGTTGCCCTGGACCAGGATCTGGCTCGAGTTGTGGATCCGGCTCGTGGGGTCGGCCGGGTTGGCGCCGGCGGACGGATCGTTCCAGCGGCTCAGCGACTCCCAGGCCTGGTAGACGCGGCCGGAGAGGAGGATGCCGACGCGCCCGCTGTTCGTGACCCGATTGCCGACGACCCGGGAGTGGCGATCGGATCCGTTCTGGATCGAGATGCCGTCGACGACGCTCCCGTCGACGACGTTGTTCAGGGCGAGCCCTCGATCCGTTGCGCCGAGCCAGATCCCGTAGTGGCTGTTCGAGGCGTCGTTGCTCAGGAACTGGTTGCCGTCGCACCAGGACTCGATGGCGTTGTGCGGGCTGAACCGGGTGTCGTTCCGGGCGAAGTAGTTGTCCTCCGCGCACACGGGCTCGATCAGCATGCGCACGAAGATCCCGTCGCCGCCGTAGCGCAGGTCGTTGTCGAGCACCTGGTTCCGGGAGGAGCCGGCGTCGAGGATGATCCCCGCGGAGTCCCGGGTGTCGATCCCGTACCAGGCCGCGGGGTTGGGGAGCGGACAGCCCGCGCACGCGGGGAAGGCCAACCCGGACCCCCGGATGCCGAACGAGAAGTCGTTCCCGGAGAGGAGGTTGTCGCTCGACCGGACCAGCGTGGCGCCGGTGTTGGAGCAATGGCTCGCGACGCTGTCGAGGACCTGGACGCCCGAGCTGCTCCGCAGCTCGAGCCCGTTCCAGTTGCGGGAGAAGGAGGATCCGCGCACCAGGGCCCCGCTCACGCGCTCGAGGCGGAGGCCGCCTCCCTGGACGGAGTCCTGCACCCAGCCGGCGCGCGGGTCGGTGAAGTTGTCGTCGGCGTCCACGCCGTCGACGGTGACGTTCCGCGCGTCGCGGACCACCACGCCGTAACGGAAGCCATGGACCGCGCAGCCCTCGATCGACACGTCGTCTCGACCCTGGACCTGGATGCCGACGTTCGGACGATCGGTCGGGCCCATGGGCGCGGTCGACTCGATCACGGTCCCATTGCACGCCAGGCGCACGCCGCTGGCGGCGACCGTCACCGCCGCCTGGCCGGCGGGGACGTCGAGCCGGTAGGTGCCGGGACAGAGCGTCGTGTCCTGGGTGATGACCAGGCCGGGGCGCGGCCGGACGCAGCCGCTGCACGCGACCTCGCTGGGCGTCCCGGAGGGCCAGCACTGCCCGCTGCACGTGAAGTAGTCGCAGGCTGGATCGGCGTTGCAGCTCGCGGAGCTCCCGTCGAAGCGCTCACACCCCGGGCCGCAAGAGGGATCGTCCGGACAGACCTGGCAGAGGCCCGTCCCACTCTCCCGGCACGCGTTCGCGCACGCGTACCAGGCGCAGCCCGCCTCGTTGCAGCTCTGGAGGGAGGTGTTCGAGGCGCAGCTCGGCCCACACCCGGCGTAGTCCGGGCAGACCTCGCAGATGTCCGTCCCCCGTTCCCGGCACGCGTTCGCGCATGCGTACCAGGCGCAGCCCGCCTCGTTGCAGCTCGGCAGCGAGGTGATCGCGTTGCAGGTGGAGCTCGACGAGCACGCGCCGTTGACGATCGTCTGGCCGGAGGGGCAGCAGTAGATCCGCGTGCTCCCGCTCATGCAGGCCGAGGAGCCGGGGATGGAGCCCGCGGAGCAGAAGAGCCCGGTGCCGCACGCCGGGACGGAGCTGGACGAGCACGCGCCGTTGA
>JAEYOU010000673.1 GCA_023411405.1 Pseudomonadota bacterium
CGGTGAGCGCGACGACCGCGGCCGCGTCCACGGACAGCGCGCGGACGAGCCGCCGGACCCGCGCGCCGAGGCCCGGGCGATCGGGCGCGGCGCGCACCCGCTCCAGCCACGAGCCGTAGAGCGAGGCCGCGGTCTGGAGCGGCCGCGGGAGCTTGCGATCGACCCACGCGGCGGCCGTCCCGGACCCTCGGATCGACCACGGCGTCGTCAGCGTCGTGATCGCCGAGACCGCCGCGATGATCGGGAACAGGAAGGGCCGCGTCGCGCCGAGGGAGGACCCGAGCGCGGCGAGGATGAACGAGAACTCCCCGATCTGGCCGAGGCTCATCCCCGCCTGCACCGCGCCGCGGACGCCGTTCCCGGTGAGGAAGGCCCCGAGCGCCACCGCGGTCGACTTCGCGACCACGACGAGGAGCACCAGCGCCGCCACGGCGACCCAGTGGCGCGCGACGAGCGCGGGCTCGACGAGCATCCCGACGGAGACGAAGAACACGGCCGCGAACACGTCGCGGACGGGCCGCACCAGCTCCGCCACGTCGTGGGCCTCGCCCGACTCGGCCACGAGCGAGCCGGCGACGAACGCGCCGAGCGCGACCGAGTAGCCCAGCGCGGAGGAGAGGAACGCGATCCCGAAGCAGAGGCCGAGGCTCGCGACGAGCAGGGGCTCGGGGCGGTCGAGCCGCCGGACGTACCGGATCGCGCGGGGGACGGTGAGCATCCCGAGCGCGAGCAGGGCCACGAGGAACGCCGCGAGGCGGCCGAGCGTGGCCGCCACCTCCTCCGGCGAGACGCCGATGCCGGTGGCCACCGCCGTCAGCACCGCCATGAAGAGGATCGCGAACAGATCCTCCACGAGCAGCACCCCGACCACGAGGTCGCGGATCGGGCCGCGGACGCGCAGCTCGTCGAACGCCTTGGCGATGATCGTGGTGCTCGACATGGCAACCATCGCCCCCGTGAAGACGCTCTCGAGCACGGTGAACCCGAGCGCCCTCCCCACCGCGAAGCCGGCCCACACCATCAGGCTCGACTGGATGAGCGCCGTACCCGCGGCTGCGGGACCGACGCGGGCCAGCCGCCGCAGGCTGAACTCGAGCCCGAGCCCGAACATGAGCAGGATGACGCCCAGCTCCGAGAGCGTCTCGACGACGCCCGGGTCCGCGACGAGGGGGATCGGGACGTGCGGGCCGACGATGAGGCCCGCGAGCAGGTACCCGAGCACCACCGGCTGGCGCAGCCGCTGGAACAGGACCGTGGTGACGGCGGCGACGCCGAGGACGACGGCGAGGGCCGCGAGGAACGCGTGCGCGTTCATCGCGGTGGGAACGGGAGCCGGACGAAGAAGGCGCTCCCGCGCCCGGCCGCGCACTCGAACCGGAGGTGCCCGCCCACGGCCTCGACGAGCGCGCGCGAGAGGAAGAGCCCCAGACCACGTCCGACCCCGGCGCGCGTCGTATAGAAGGGCTCGAAGACCCGCTCGCGCGCCGCCTCGGCGATGCCCTCCCCGGTGTCGCGGATCTCGACCTCCACCCCGGCGGCGTCCGTCCGGGCGACGATCCGGACCTCGTGCGCCCCCGGGCTGCCCTCGGGGATCGCCTCCGCGGCGTTGAGGAGCAGGTGCAGGAACACTTGGCCGAGCGGCGCCTCGTCGCCCGCCACCGGCGGGAGCTCCGCGTACTCCTTCACCAAGCGTGCGTGGTTGCGGAGCGATCCCGCCGCGAGGCCCGCGGCGAGGTCGAGGACCCGGGCCAGCTCGACCGCGTGCATCCGGCCCGGATCCCGCGCGAAGGCCTGGAGCGCGCCCACGAGCGCCCGCACCCGCCCCGCGCCCTGCTGCGCGTCGGCCACGGCCGACCGGAGATCGTCCAGGCGATCGGCGGGGAGGAGCGCGCCGAGCTCGCGGAGCTCCGTCGCGACGTGCTGGAGGCCGCTCACGACGCTGGTGAGCGGGTTGTTGATCTCGTGGGCGATGCTGCGGGCCATCGCGCCGAGCGAGGCGAGGCGCGCGGCCTCGAGGAGCTGGGCGCGGGTGGGGACCTGCTCGTCGCCGCCTCGGTCCCGTCCGTTCGCGCCCATCGAGCGAAGTGAAGCCGGTTCGTGGAGGCGGGGCAAGCTCGCTTCCGAGCCGCCATCGGCCCTGTCGGGGTGGAGCGCGTACGACCCGCGCGCTCGAGGAGCGGAGCGGAACGCTGGTCGCCTGCGGAGCGGGCGTCCGGCTCACCCGCAGCGATCCGGAGCGTCCGGGGCGCCTCGCGCGGAACCCGTTCAGGGCCGGCGGCGCGCGACGGCGCCGACACGCACTCGCCCAGGCGACGCGCCCGGGCCACCTTCTCGTCGGAGCGCAGCCGCGCCCGCGCCGGGCGCAGGAAGGACTTGCACGTGACCACGCAGACCGATCGATGGAGCGCGCTCGCGACGCAGCTCCGGGCCGACAGCATCCGCGCCACCACCGCGGCCGGCTCCGGCCACCCCAGCTCCAGCCTGTCGGCCGCCGACCTCGCGGCCGTCCTGCTCGCCGATCACCTGCACGTCGACTGGACACGGCCGAGGGACCTCGACAACGACCGCTTCGTGCTCTCGAAGGGGCACGCCGCGCCGCTGCTGTACGCGATGTTCAAGGCGGCGGGGGCGATCTCCGACGAGGAGCTGCTGACGCTGCGGCGACGCGGGAGCCGCATCGAGGGCCACCCGACGCCGCGGCTCCCGTGGGTGGACGTGGCGACCGGATCGCTCGGCCAGGGGCTGCCCGCGGCGATCGGGATGGCGCTCGCCGCGCGGCTCCTGGAGCGCGACGCGCGGATCTGGGTGCTCCTCGGCGACAGCGAGCTCGCCGAGGGGAGCGTCTACGAGGCGCTCCAGCTGGGCGGACACCTCGGGCTCCGGCAGGTCGTGGCGATCGCGGACGTGAACCGCCTCGGCCAGCGCGGGCCGACGATGCTCGGGTGGGACGTCGAGCAGTACGCGGACCGGGCCCGCGTCTTCGGCTGGAACGCGCTCGTGGTGGACGGCCACGATCGCGAGGCCATCCACCGGGCGTACGCCGCCGCCGAGGGCTCGGACCGGCCCGTCTTCGTGGTCGCGCGCACGAAGAAGGGCGCCGGCGTGTCCGCCCTCGAGGACCTCGAGGACTGGCACGGAAAGTCGCTCCCGGAGGAGGACGCGCGGCGCGCGCTGAAGGAGCTGGGCGATCCGGCGTGCGATCTGCGGGTCGAGCCCCCCGCCCCGCGCCGCCGCGCCGGGCGCGCCCTCGCTCCGGCGAAGCCGTACGAGCCGCCGCGATGGGAGGTCGGGAAGAAGGTCGCGACGCGCGAAGCATTCGGCGAGGCCCTCCGCGCGCTCGGCGACGCGCGGCCCGACGTCGTCGCCCTCGACGGCGAGGTCGGCAACTCCACGTACACGGAGAGGTTCGAGCAGGCCCACCCGGAGCGCTTCTTCCAGGCGTACATCGCCGAGCAGCAGATGGTGAGCGCGGCGGTGGGGCTGCAGGCGTTCGGGCTCGTGCCCTTCGCCGCGACCTTCGCCGCGTTCCTCTCCCGCGCCGACGACCAGATCCGCATGGCGGCCATCTCCCGGGCGCGCGTCTGCCTCTCCGGGTCGCACGCCGGCGTGTCGATCGGCGAGGACGGCCCCTCGCAGATGGCGCTGGAGGACCTCGCGGCGATGCGCGCGGTGCACGGGAGCACGGTCCTCTACCCGTCGTGCGCCACGTGCACCGCCGCCCTCGTTCCGCTCATGGCGGCGGGGACCGGGATCCACTACCTGCGGACGACGCGCGGGAAGACGCCGGTGCTCTACGGCCCCGACGAGCGGTTCAGCCTCGGCGGGAGCAAGATCCTGCGCCGCTCCGGCGGCGACCAGGCGGCCGTGCTCGCCGCCGGGATCACCCTGCACGAGGCGCTGAAGGCGCACGAGACGCTCGCGCGCGACGGCGTCTCCGTGCGCGTCGTGGACCTCTACTCCGTGAAGCCGATCGACCGCGTCACGATCGAGGAGTGCGCCGCCGAGTGCCGCGGCCGGCTCGTCGTGGTCGAGGATCACCGGCGCGAGGGAGGGCTGGGCGACGCCGTGGCCGAGGTGTTCGACGGGCGGCCGGCCCCGGCGCTCACGCGGCTCGCGGTGCAGGGAATGCCGGCGTCGGGTACGCCGGAGGAGCTGCTCGCGGACGCGGGCATCGACGCGGAGAGCATCGTGCGGGCGGTGCGGAGAACCATCGGGCTGGACGCGCGGGCGGGCGACGCGGCGCGGGTGGGGCCGCCGGGGGAGTAGCGGGAGACGAGCGAGGGCGAAGAACGCCCGTGCCCGTGCCCGTGCCGGGCAGTGGAAGTGGAAGTGAAAGTGTAAGTGGAAGTGAAAGTGGAAGTGGCAGTGGCAGTGGCAGTGGAGGTGACCGTGGCGGGTGGGTGTTTCCGCGGGTGAAGTTGGATTGTTGTGGTCCGTTCGCCCTGAGCGTAGGGCCCGCGCAGCGGGCCCGGAGTCGAAGGGGCGAACGGTGGAGCGCTGGGGATCGAGCGAGGGCGTCGGGTAACTCCTTTCGGCTGGGGTTGCCTGGAACGGCGCACGTCCCGCGCCAGCCCACGTTCAGCGCGCTGAGTGGCACTCGGGCTGTCACGGGACCTGCGCCGGGGAGGGGGCGAACCCCAGCCGAAAGGAGTTGCCCTCGTGCCCACCTTCCACGCCCTCGAGCTCGCCATCGACGCCATCCGCCACCTTCGCGCGCCCCTGGCTCTCATCGCGCAGCGCGATCCGCCGCTCGCCGATCAGCTTCGCCGCGCCGCTGCCTCGGTCGCGCTCAACCTCAGCGAAGGCGCGCAGCGCTCCGGCCGCGATCGCCTGCACCTCTGGCGCGTCGCGGCCGGCAGCGCGGCCGAGGTCGCCACGGCGCTGCGCGTCGCGGAAGCCTGGGGCCACGTCGAGCAACCGGTGCTCGCGACCGTCGCCTCGCACTACGCTCAGCTCCGGGCGATCTGCTGGAGGCTCACGCACTGAACCTGGCGGCGAGCATTCACGCTCGTACCAGCTCCCTCGCCCCACGCCTCCAGCCGGCGGCCTTCCACGCGAAGGAGACCCGCGGTCGCGGGCGCCGCGATCTCGATCCGCTCTAGTGCGGCGTCCCAGCCGAGGTGATCTGCGCTGGCTGGGTGCCGGGCCGCTCGTGGTTCGACAGGCTCACCACGAGCGGATGTGAATGTCCGCTCGCCCTGAGCCTGTCTATGGGCGAGCGGCGGCCGGGGCAGCATGCCGGAGCCGCGGCACTAAGGCATCACCGCGGGTCCGGTAGTCTCCCGCACCACGAGCTCCGGCGCGACCACGATCCGCTCCGCCTCGCCCGCCCACTCCGCCGCCGGCCGGCCGATCTTCCGGAGCACCGCCTCGGCGGCGATCCGGCCCATCTGCTGGAGCGGCTGGCGGACGGTGGTGAGCCCCGGGCCCATGTAGCCGGCGCTCTCGATGTCGTCGAAGCCGACGACCGAGATGTCGCCCGGCACCCGGTAGCCCTGCTCCTCCAGCGCGTGGATCGCGCCGATGGCGGAGACGTCGTTGAAGGCGAAGAGGGCGGTGAACCGCTCGCCCGCGGCGAGGAGCTTGTTCGTCACGTCGAAGCCGAGCTGCGCGGTCGAGGACTGCACCACGATCGGCTCGACCAGGCGCGGCGCGATGGCGAGCCCGAGCTTCTTGGCCGCGGCCGCGGTCGCGCGCCAGCGCACCTCGGTGTCGGGCACCTCCGGGGTGCCCTTGATGAACGCGATCCGCCGGTGCCCGAGCTCCACGAGGTGGCGCAGGGCGAGCAGGGCCGCGGTGCCGTGGTCCAGCACGACGCTCGTGGTGCCCTTCACCGCGTGGTGGCACGAGACCGTCGCGACGGGGATGGGGAGGCGCCGCTCCCAGGGCGCGCTCACCACGACGAGCCCGTCGGCGCCGCGATCGGTGAAGCCGGAGGCGTACTGCTCGACGCGCTCCGGCTGGAGGTAGTGGCTCGCGACGTAGTGGAAGTAGCCCTGCGCGGCGAGGCCGTCCTCGATGCCCTGGAGGACGAGGACGTTGTAGCCCTGGCTCACGCCGGGGATCATCACGCCGACGCTGTAGCTCCGCCGCGTCCGGAGCGAGCGCGCGAGGAAGTTGGGCCGGTAGCCGAGCTCGCGGGCCTTGGCGCGGACGCGCTCCTGCGTCTCCGCGGAGATGCCGACCGACGTGTCTCCCTTGAGGACGAGCGAGACGGTCGCGGGCGAGAGACCCAGCGCCGCGGCGAGCTCCCGCTGCGTGGGGGGACGTCCGACAGGCGGTGGTCTCGGGGAGCGCTTCCGGGGAGGCGTCACGGCCGCTCCATCATGCCCCCAACCCGGACGGAGTGCGAGGAAGTGTAGGGCCGGCACCGCCTCCGGGACGGCGAGCGACCGCTCCGCCGCCGGAACGACCTTTTCACGATTCGTGGGAAGGAACCCAGGGCGCTGGCTGTAGGTACGGGCATGGCCCTCTGGAACAACAAGCAGGAGACGATGCCCTCGGTGGAGCCCGGCCCGGTCCCGGGTCGCTTCACCCAGATCCCGCCCACCCGCCAGGAGGAGGTCACGCCGCCTCCTGCACGCCGCGAGGAGCCGGTGCCGGCGGCCGGCGCGCCGTCGAGCGATCTCTTGCTCGGCCCCGGGGCCGAGTTCGACGGAAAGCTCACCTTCCGCGGTACGCTCCGGATCGACGCCAAGTTCACGGGCTCGATCGTCACCGACGACGTCCTGATCGTCGGCGAGCACGCGCGCATGAACGCCGAGATCACCTGCGGCTCGGTCCTGATCCACGGCGAGGTGAACGGGAACGTCCGCGCCACCGGCGCGGTCGAGCTCCGCCACACCGCGAAGCTGCGCGGCGACGTCACCTCCCCGTCCCTCGTGATCGAGCGCGGGGCGCTGCTCCAGGGCACGGTGCGGCTCGGTGACAAGGAGAAGGACAAGCAGGCCAAGACTTCCAAGTAGCGCCTCCGGCGAGGCGCTCGCCCGCCGTCGAGGGCGGAACGCGAGGCAAACTGCTCGAGCCCGCCCCGGATCCTCCGGGTCGGGCTCTTTTCCTTTCTCGCATCGGCAACTTACCCGATCGGTACTCCCGACGCGTCGCGGCAGGCTCAGAATCGCGCTTGACGCATCGTTTCTCGGCGTGTTATCTCGCGACAAGTTTCTCGATAATTATTTCTCGAATGGCCAGCCCCACACCCAGCCCGAGAAGCCGAGTAGCCGGACCCGCCAGCCTCCAGCGGCTCCCCCTGTACTACCGCCTCGGCCAGCACCTCCTCACCGCGGGCGTGCCGAACGTCTCGTCGAGCGTCCTCGGCCGCGATCTCGGCCTCGACCCCACGCAGGTCCGCAAGGATCTCGAAGCCATCGGCCTCACGGGCAAGCCCAAGGTCGGCTTTGGCGTCGCCGACCTGCTCCGGGGGATCGAGACCTTCCTCGGCTGGGATCGTCCGAAGGAGGCGGTCATCGCCGGAGCAGGCAGCCTGGGGAGCGCCCTCCTGCGGTACGAACGTTTTCGCGAATACGGCATCACCATCGTTGCCGCATTCGACACCGACCCCCAGAAGATTGGTGTGCCCATCGGTGGCAAAGAGGTCTTCCTTCTCGATTCCCTCCCGGGGCGAGCGCTCCGCATGGGGGTTCAGCTCGGCATCATCACGACGCCGCCGCAAGCGGCCCAGCGCGTCGCCGATCTGATGGTCGAGGGGGGCATCCGGGCGATCTGGAACTTCGCGCCGGTCCACCTCCGCGTCCCCGAGCACGTGGTCCTCCAGAACGAGGACCTCTGCCACTCCCTCGCCTCCCTCTCCCTCAAGCTCGCCCGGCGCACGGCGCTGGCGGACACCGCGCACGAGGCCTTCCCGGGCGCGACCGCCTTCTTCGAGGGCCTGGCGCTCGACGGGGTCGCCGAGCGCGCCGAGGCCGCCGCCGGCGCGGCCGCCGACCCGAACACGCAGGACCAGGAGTGAAGTCATGGCCAAGACGATCGACGTCACCGAGCTGATCCTCCGCGACGCGCACCAGAGCCTCATGGCGACGCGGATGGCGATGGAGGACATGGTCCCCGCCTGCGAGGATCTCGACAAGGCCGGCTACTGGTCCGTCGAGTGCTGGGGCGGCGCGACGTTCGACTCGTGCATCCGGTTCCTGAACGAGGACCCGTGGGAGCGGCTGCGGACGTTCCGCAAGCTCATGCCGAACACGCGGCTCCAGATGCTCCTCCGCGGCCAGAACCTGCTCGGCTACCGCCACTACGAGGACTCGGTGGTCGACCGGTTCGTCGAGAAGGCGGCCGAGAACGGGATGGACGTCTTCCGCGTCTTCGACGCGCTCAACGACATCCGCAACCTGCGCCGGGCGATCGCCGCGGTCCGCAAGACGGGCAAGCACGCGCAGGGGACCATCTGCTACACGGTGAGCCCGCTCCACTCCACCAACGACTTCGTGGAGCTCGCCGAGAAGCTCGTCGAGCTGGGCTGCGACTCGCTGTGCATCAAGGACATGGCGGCGCTCCTCAAGCCGCAGCCGGCCTACGACATCGTGAAGGGCATCAAGCAGGCGGTCGGCGAGGCCGTGCGCGTCCACGTGCACACGCACGCGACGACGGGCGTCACGCTGGTGAGCCTCATGAAGGCGATCGAGGCTGGCGCGGACTGCGTCGACACCGCCATCAGCTCCCTCGCCCTCGGCCCGGGGCACAACCCCACCGAGAGCCTCGTCGAGATGCTCGACGGCACCGGCTACGAGACCCGGGTCGACCGGAAGCTCCTCGTCAAGCTGAAGCGCTACTTCAACGGCGTCCGGCCCCGGTACCAGGAGTTCCTCTCCAGCTTCACCGGCGTCGAGACCGAGATCTTCGAGAGCCAGATCCCGGGGGGCATGCTCTCCAACATGGAGAGCCAGCTCAAGCAGCAGGGCGCGGCCCACCGGATCGACGAGGTGCTCGCGGAGGTCCCGAACGTGCGCAAGGACGCCGGCTACCCGCCGCTCGTCACCCCGTCCTCGCAGATCGTCGGCACCCAGGCCGTCTTCAACGTGCTCATGGGCCGCTACAAGGTGATGACCGGCGAGTTCGCCGATCTGATGCTCGGGTACTACGGCGAGACCATCGGGCCGCGGGAACGCGCGGTGATCGCCCAGGCCGCGAAGCAGACCGGGAAGACGCCGATCAACGGCCGCCCCGCCGACCTGCTCAAGCCCGAGTGGCAGGAGCTCCGCACCGCGGCGATCGCCCTCCCCGGTTGCAACGGCTCCGACGAGGACGTGCTCACCTACGCGATGTTCCCGCAGGTCGCGCCCAAGTTCTTCGGCGCCCGCGATCAGGGGCCGAAGAACCTCGGCAAGAAGCCCGCCGCGCAGGCCGCCGCGCCCGGACCGACCGCCGGCGCCCCCGCGGCCGAGGGCGGCAATGGCAAGGCCCCCAAGGGCCCGGTGACGACCCCGATCACCTACGACGTGAAGCTGAACGGCCGCACGCACCGCGTGACCGTCACGCCGGCCGGCTAGCCCCGAGGACCCGACACAGACATGGCGAACCACAGCATGCAGGAGAGGCTCGCGGAGCTCCGGAAGCGCCGCGACGAGGCGAAGCTCGGCGGCGGCGCCGACAGGCTCGAGAAGCACCGCGCGAGCGGCAAGCTCACCGCGCGGGAGCGCGTCGACGCGCTGGTGGACACCGGCTCCTTCGAGGAGACCGGGATGTTCGCGCAGCACCGCGCCACGCTGTTCGGCATGGCCGACAAGGAGCTGCCGGCCGACGGCGTGATCACCGGCGCGGCCTCGATCCAGGGGCGGCTCGTCCACCTCGCGAGCCAGGACTTCACCGTCGCCGGCGGCTCCGCGGGCGAGATCCACTCGACCAAGGTCGCGGAGATCATGGTGCAGTCGCTCAAGACCGGGTCGCCGTTCGTCTTCATCAACGACTCCGGCGGCGCCCGCGTCCAGGAGGGCATCGACTCGCTCTCCGGGTACGGCAAGGTCTTCTACACGAACGTGATGCTGTCCGGCGCCGTCCCGCAGATCTCCCTCATCTGCGGCCCGTGCGCCGGCGGCGCGGCCTACAGCCCCGCCCTCACCGACTTCATCATCCAGACCCGCCAGGCCCAGATGTTCATCACCGGCCCGCAGGTCATCAAGAGCGTCACCGGCGAGAACGTGACCGCCGAGGCGCTGGGCGGCCCCGACGCCCACATGACGCAGTCGGGCGTGATCCACTTCGTGGCCGAGGACGACCGCCACGCCGTGGCGCTCTGCCAGAAGCTCCTCAGCTTCCTCCCCTCGAACAACCTCGAGGACCCGCCGCGGGTCGAGGGCGACAGCCACGTCGATCCCAACCCGGCGCTCGACGAGATCGTCCCCGTCGACGGCAAGAAGGGCTACGACGTCCGCCAGGTCATCACCGGCGTCGTGGACTTCGGCGACTTCCTCGAGGTCCAGGCCGGCTACGCGATGAACATCGTGGTCGGCTTCGCCCGGATCACCGGCCGGACCGTCGGCGTCATCGCCAACCAGCCTGCGGTGCAGGCGGGCGTCCTCGACATCGGCGCCTCCGACAAGGCGTCGCGGTTCATCCGCTTCTGCAACGCCTTCAACATCCCGCTCCTCACCTTCGTGGACGTCCCCGGGTTCCTCCCCGGCGTGCAGCAGGAGTACGGCGGCATCATCCGGCACGGCGCGAAGATGCTCTTCGCCTACTCCGCCGCGACGGTGCCGAAGATCACCGTCATCCTCCGCAAGAGCTACGGCGGCGCCTACCTCGCGATGTGCGGGAAGGACCTCGGCGCGGATCGCGTCTTCGCCTGGCCGACGGCGGAGATCGCGGTGATGGGCGCCGAGGGCGCGGCCGAGATCGTCTTCCGCAAGGAGATCCAGGAGGCGGAGGACAAGAAGGCCCGCCGCAAGGAGCTCATCGAGAAGTACCGCGAGGCCTTCTCCAACCCGTACGTCGCGGCCGGCCGGCGCCTCGTCGACGACGTCATCGAGCCCTCGGCCACGCGGCGCCACGTCGCCCACGCCCTCGAGTACCTGAACACGAAGCGCGAGCTGCGGCCCGCGAAGAAGCACGGCCTCATCCCGCTGTAGGAGCGCACGCCATGAGAAAGCCCGAGAGGCAGGACGAGCTGGTCGCGGTCCTCGATGCGCTCCGCGCGCAGGTGGCGGAGCTCTCGGAGCGGCTCGCGAAGCTCGAGGCGGCGAGCCCCGCGGCGACGGCGCCGGCGCCCGCGGTGGCCCCGGTG
>JAEYOU010000089.1 GCA_023411405.1 Pseudomonadota bacterium
GGGCGAGCGAGCGACCGCCACGCGGGGACGCGCCGCGTCCGCGCGGCGGCGCGGCGCTCACGCCTCCGCCGCCTCGCCGGCGAGCTCCGCGCGCAGCTTCTTCACCGCGTCGCCGTGGAGCTGGCACACGCGGGGCTCGGAGACGCCGAGGATCTTCGCGATCTCCCGGTACGTGAGCTCCTCGTCGTAGTAGAGCGCGAGCAGCACCCGGTGCCGCTCCGGGAGCGCGCCGATGGCGCGCGCCAGCCGCCCCTGGAGCTCGGCCCGTCCGAGGGCGTCCTCGACGGCGGTGTCGGGCGCGGCGGCGGTCTCGTGGTGGAGGGGGAGGTGGGGCGCGAGGAGCTGGAGGAGCTCGGCCACGTCCTGCGGGCTCGCCGCGATCGCCTCTGCCACCTCGACGGTGTCGGGATCGCGGCCGAGCTGCTGCGCCAGCCGGGACCGCGCCGCCTCGACCTTCTCCACGTCCGACCGCAGCCGCCGCGGCAGGTGGTCCATCCGGCGCATCTCGTCCAGCATCGCGCCGCGGATCCGGTGCTCGGCGAAGCTCTCGAACCGCACGTCGCGCGCGCCGTCGAACCGCTGCGCGGCCTCGATGAGCCCCATGGCGCCGGCGGACCAGAGGTCGTCGGCCTGGACCGCGTGGCCCGAGCGGGCCGCGAGCCGCCGGGCGCAGCGGTCGATGAGGGCGCCGTGGCGCGCGATGAGCTGCGCCTCGGAGCCCGCCGACTGGCCGTATTGCGCGTAGGCGCGGCGCATGGGCGAGGCCCTAGGCCCGTCCCTCCTGGCCCCGGAGGATCTGCTGCCAGAACAGCTTCACGCCGCCGGGGAGGAGCGCCGGGGGCTCGGACGCGAGCAGGGCGTCGCAGAGCGCGGAGAGCGCGCGCGCGGCGGGCGAGCGGGGGTAGAGCTCGACCAGCGGCTGCTGGACGCGGACGGCGCGCGGCAGGTCCTCGTCCCGCGGGACGTGGCCGAGGTAGCGGAGCCTGGCGTCGAGGAACCGATCGGTGACCTGGGTCAGCCGGCGGAACACGTCGCGCCCCTGAAAGTCCGCGGCGAGGTTGGCGATGACCGAGAACTGCGTCACGCCGGCGTCCTTCGAGAGCACCTTCACGGTCGCGTACGCGTCGGAGAGCGAGGTCGGCTCGGGCGAGACCACGAGCAGCGCCTCCTGCGCCGCGCCGGCGAAGAAGAGCACGTTGTCCCCGATGCCGGCGCCGCAGTCCACGATGACGAGGTCGAACCGGTCGTCGAGCGGCTCGAACGCCGACACGAGCGTCATCTTCTGCTCGTCGGTGAGGGCGGTGAGCGACTGGATGCCGCTGGACGCGCCGAGCACGCGGACGCCGCGCGGGCCCTCGGTCAGGACCTCCTCCGCGGTCGCGGCGCCGTCGAGCAGGTGGCCGAGGTGCTTCGTGGGGCAGATGCCGAGCACGATGTCGGCGTTGGCGAGGCCGAGGTCCGCGTCGACGAGCAGCACGCGCCGGCCGGCGCGCGCCGCCAGCACCGCGAGGTTCGCGGAGATGTGGGTCTTGCCGACGCCGCCCTTGCCGCTCGTCACGGCGACGACGCGCATGGGCGGGCGTGCGCCGCCGTTCTCGGTCCGATCGCGAAGGCTCTGCGCCTGGTCCAAGTGGGATACCTCCGAGAGTCAGGGTTCGTGGCCGACCACGAGGTCGACCAGCTCCGGGCCGGTGTAGGCGTGCACGTCCTCGGGGACGCGCTGGCCGTCGGCCACGCAGGAGATGGGCCGGCAGATGCGGACGGAGGCCGACAGGATGCTCCCCGGGCCCGCGGCCTCGTCCACCTTGGTGACGGCGAGGCGATCGGGCGCCAGGGTCCGGTACCGCTCGGCCACCGCGGCGAGCTCCAGCGCGCCGGTCGAGGCGGCGACGCAGAGCTGGAGCTGTACGCGCGGGATGGTGCGCACGAGGGCCGCCTGGCGGGCGACGTCCTCCGGGGAGGACCGGCCCGCCGTGTCCACGAGGACGAGGTCGGCGTCGGCCACGCGCTCGACCGCGCGGAGGATCTCGCTCCGATCGCGGGCGACGAGGACGGGCACGCCCATGATCTCGGCGTAGCGGGCGAGCTGCTCGGTGGCGCCGATCCGGTAGGTGTCCACCGTCACGAAGGCGACGCGCTTCTGGGTCTCGAGGAGCGCCCGCGCGGCGAGCTTCGCGAGCGTGGTGGTCTTGCCGACGCCGGTGGGGCCGACCATCGCGATGACGTGGCGGCCCTCGAGGAGCCACGGCGCCCGGCAGGGCACGAGGCGCTCGCCGAGGAGGTCCTTCACCGCGGCGAGGACCCGGTGCGTCTCGGGCGGCACGGCGGCGAGCGCGGACCGGACCAGGCTCTCGGCGAGCGCGGGCTCGACGCCGCGGCAGGCGAGGCGGGCGTAGACCTCGGCGCCGGCGGGGGGGAGCTGCAGGTCACGGCCGGCGCGGGCCTCCTGGGTGACGGCGGTGAGGGCGCGGCGGGCCTCGTCGACGCTCTTGCGGAGGTACCGGATCTCGTTCTGGAGCTCGTCGTCCTGCGGCCGCGGCGCGGGGGGAGGCGCGGGC
>JAEYOU010000096.1 GCA_023411405.1 Pseudomonadota bacterium
GGGCGAGCGAGAGGGCCGCGGCGATCGCGGCTGCGGCGAGCGGGGTGCGCACGGGTCCGACGAGTGTGCCGAGCGCGGCTCACCGCCGCAAGCGCCCGCCTCACAGTGTCGGGCCTCAGGCCTCGAACTCCAGGCCTCGGGCCTGAAGCCACAGGCAGTTCGACATCGAGCGGCCCCCTACTGGGCCGAGCCATTCCCGAGGCCCGAGGCCTCTCCGAGATCAAGTCTTGTCGTCCGCGCCCGTTCGGTGGGAGAACCCCGCCGCTCCATGCTCGACCTCTCGACGCTCAATCCGCCGCAGCGCGAGGCCGTGACCACCACCGAGGGCCCGCTGCTCGTCCTCGCCGGCGCGGGTTCCGGGAAGACGCGCGTGATCGCGCACCGGGTCGCGTGGCTGCTCGTCCGGGACGTCGAGCCCGAGTCGATCCTCTGCGTCACCTTCACCAACAAGGCGGCGACCGAGATGCGCGAGCGCGTGGTGGCGCTCGCCGGCCCGCCCGGGGTCGACGTCTTCGTCTCCACGTTCCACAGCTTCGGCCTGTGGCTGCTCGGCCAGGAGCACGAGCGGGCCGGCCTCCCGAAGCGGTTCGCGATCTGCGACGCCGGCGATCAGCTCGCGCTGGTGAAGCGCTGCATGCGCGAGGTGTCGATCGACGATCGCAAGTTCGACGCGCACCGCGTGCTGTCGATCCTCTCCCGCGCGAAGAACGAGGGGCGCAAGCGGATCGCGGTGAAGGCGGCCGGGCAGGGCGACGACTACGACCTCGTCGCCTCCGAGGTCTACCCGCGGTACCAGAAGGCGCTGCGGGCGATGCGCGCGGTCGACTTCGACGACCTCATCGTCCGCCCCGTCGAGCTCCTCGGCGGCGACGAGGCCCTCCGGAGGAAGCTCCACGCCCGCTTCCGCTACCTGCTCGTCGACGAGTACCAGGACACGAACGTCGCCCAGCTCGACCTCCTGAAGCACCTCGCCGGGCCGGAGAAGAACGTCTGCGCCGTGGGCGACGACGATCAGGCGATCTACGGCTGGCGCGGCGCCGAGGTGAAGAACATCCTCCGGTTCGAGAAGCACTTCCCCGGGGCGAAGGAGGTCCGGCTCGAGCAGAACTACCGCTCGACGGGGCGGATCCTCGACTGCGCGAACGCCGTCATCGCGAAGAACCCGGGGCGCAAGCCCAAGGCGCTCTTCACCGCGGCCGGGCCCGGCGAGAAGGTGCAGGTGGTGGCGCTCGCGGGCGAGGAGGAGGAGGCGAGCTTCGTCGCCGAGGAGATCGCCCGCCAGCGCGGCGAGGGGCGGCCGTGGTCGCACTTCGCCGTGCTCTACCGGCTGAACGCGCTCTCGCGGCCGTTCGAGGAGGCCTTCCGGGAGGCGGGCGTGCCCTACGCGGTGCACGGCGGCCCGGCGTTCTTCGACCGGTCGGAGGTGCGCGACCTGCTCGCGTACCTCAAGCTCTGCGTGCAGCCCGAGGACGACGTCTCCCTCTCGCGCATCGTGAACGTGCCGGCCCGCGGCATCGGCGACACCTCGATGGAGCGGGTGCACGATCACGCCATCGCGCACAGGCTGCCCCTCCTCGAGGCGATGCGGCGGGCGAAGGAGATCCCGGACCTGCCGCGGGGCGCGGACGAGCGGATCGCCGCCTTCGTGACGATCGTGGACGACTACGCCGCGCGGTTCCGCAAGGGCGACCCGGCGGAGGTGGCCAAGGCGCTCGTCGCGGAGGTCGATCTCTTCAGCCACGCGCGGGCGAGTGTGCAGTCGCTCGAGGCGGGCGCGCGGAAGGTCGAGGCGATCGAGGGGCTCCTGCGCTCGCTCGAGTCGTACACGAAGCGCAAGGCGAAGCCGAGCCTCGCCGCCTGGCTCCAGCGCCTCGCCCTCGACTCGCGCGACGAGGAGGACCCGGCGGCGGAGGGCGGCATCACGCTCATGACCCTCCACGCGGCGAAGGGGCTCGAGTTCCCGGTCGTGTTCCTCGTGGGCGTGGAGGAGGACTACCTGCCCTGCGCCGGCATCCAGGGCGAGCCGCGCGACCTGGAGGAGGAGCGGCGGCTCGCGTACGTCGGGATCACCCGGGCCCGCGAGCGGCTCTATCTCACCCGGGTCACGGCCCGCACGAAGCGCGGGAAGCTCCTGCCCCGGACTCCCTCGCGCTTCCTGGCGGAGCTCCCGGAGGGGGCGCACGAGATCGTGGACCCCGCCAGCATGGTCGCAGCGCCGCACGAGGTGGCCGCGCACACGGAGAGCGTCATGGCGGGGCTGCGGGCGAGGCTGGGAGGTGGTAAGTAGGGAATTCCTGAGGCGGCCTCAGGCCTCGGGCATCGGGCCCCAGGCCTGAAGCCAGACGCCCGAGGCCTGAAGCCCTCCCGGATCACCCTTGACAGGGACCCGGGCATCCTCTAAAAGGCGCGTCTCACTTTTCGAGATTTCGCAGGTTTACCCATGTCCAAAGGCACCACCCACAGCGCGACTCGCAGCGAGGCCCTGGCCGACAGGAAGTGGTGGGTGATCGACGCCACTGACCTGACCGTCGGCCGCGCGGCGACCCGCATCGCGTCGATCCTCAAGGGCAAGCACAAGCCCAGCTACACGCCGTCGATGGACGTGGGCGACTTCGTCGTGGTCGTGAACGCGGGCAAGGTCCGCTTCACCGGCAAGAAGGAGACCGACAAGGTCTTCTTCACCCACACGATGCACCCGGGCGGCGAGAAGCTCACGCCGATGTACAAGCTCCGCCAGAAGCACCCGGAGGACATCCTCCAGAACGCCGTGCGGCGCATGCTGCCCCGGAACGCCCTCGGCCGGCAGATGATGACCAAGCTCAAGGTCTACGCCGGAGACAAGCACCCGCACGCCGCGCAGAAGCCGGCCGCGCTGAGCCTCGCTCAGTAAGGACGAACCACGATGGCACCTCAGCTGAACCAGAACGTCGGCCGCCGCAAGGAGGCCGTGGCGCGCGTGCGGATCGCCCCGGGCACGGGGAACGTCACCATCAACGGCCGCACGATGGACGAGTACTTCGGGCGCGAGACCTCGAAGATGATCCTGGTCGAGCCGCTCAAGCTCGTCGACCAGATGGGCAAGCTGGACGTGTTCGTGAACGCCCGCGGTGGCGGCCTCTCCGGCCAGGCCGGCGCGATCCGGCACGGCATCAGCCGGGCGCTCTGCGAGCTCAACCCGGAGTTCCGGCCGGTGCTCAAGAAGGCCGGGTTCATGACCCGCGACGCCCGCGCGGTCGAGCGCAAGAAGTACGGCCGCCCCGGCGCCCGCAAGCGCTTCCAGTTCTCGAAGCGCTAGGCGCGAGGATCCTCGAGACGTGTACGGCCGGCCCGCGCAAGCGGCGCCGGCCGTTCGTATTCACGGGGCGTGCCGCCCCGCCCGCCGGCGGAGCCGTCGGGGCCCCACCCCTGCTGCGCGGGGCCCTGTTCGCGAACGACGCTCGCTCGCCTAGTCCTCGCCTCCGCCGTCCTCCCCCTTCACCGCCTGCTTCACGTTCCGTCCGGCGTCCTTGGCGGCGCCGCCGACCGCCCGGCCGGCCTCGGCCGACTTGTGTCCGATCTCACGGCCGACCTTCGCCGAGGCGTGCCCGACCTCCTTGCCCGCCTCCTTCACCTCCTCGCGGGCGGGCCGCGACGCCTTCCAGGTCTCCTTCGCGCCGTCGCGGAACAGGTGGCCGACCGCGGTCGCGCCCCGGCCGATGGCCCGGCCCGCCTCCTTGAACCCCGTCTTGATCTGCTCCTTGGCGGACCCGGAGGCCGCCGGCTCCTCGGCGCGGACCGCGGCGGCGGGCGCGAGCGACACGAGGGCGGCGGCGAGGAGGGGGCGATGGGAGCGGAGCATGGGCGAACCTCCGTGTGCGTCGTGGGAGAGGATCATACCTCGGCCTCCCCTGTCGGCACTGGATGGATGGGCCGCGGACGCGCTCATCGTGAACGACCGAGGATGGGTGCGCAAGCCCCGGGGTCCCACATGTGCGGTCCCGCGGACCCGGCATTGGTGTTGGCCGGATCGGGGTGCTAACCTCGACGACGCATGGAACTCAACGAGATCCTGCAGATCGCACTGCGCGCGAGCGCCTCGGACATTCACTTGAAGGCCGGGCTCCCGCCCATGTTCCGGGTGGACGGTGCGCTCGTGCCGCTCAAGGACGCGCGGCGCCTCCCGCCCGAGGAGATCGGGCGGATGTGCTTCGGGATCATGAACGAGTACCAGAAGGAGAAGTTCAAACAGACGAACGAGGTGGACCTCGCGTACGGCGTGCCCGGCCTCGGCCGCTTCCGCGTCAACGTCTTCCAGCAGCGCGGGACCACGGGCGTCGTCCTCCGCGTCATCCCCTTCAAGATCCAGTCGATCGAGCAGCTGATGCTCCCCAAGGTGCTCGAGAAGATCGCGGCCGAGCAGCGCGGGCTCGTCCTCGTCACCGGCACCACGGGATCCGGCAAGTCCACGACGCTCGCGGCGATGATCGATCACATCAACGCCACCGAGACCTGCCACATCATGACGATCGAGGATCCGATCGAGTTCCTCATCCGCGACAAGCGCTCGATCGTGAACCAGCGCGAGGTGGGCGTCGACACGATGAGCTTCGGCCAGGCGCTGAAGAGCGCGCTCCGCCAGGATCCGGACGTGATCCTGGTCGGCGAGATGCGCGACCTCGAGACGATCGAGACGGCGCTCACCGCCGCCGAGACCGGTCACCTCGTCATGTCCACGCTCCACACCCTGGACGCCACCGAGACCATCAACCGCATCATCTCGGCGTTCCCGCCCTACCAGCAGAAGCAGGTCCGGCTCCAGCTCGGCTCGGTGCTGAAGGGCGTCATCAGCCAGCGCCTCGTGCCGCGCGCCGACGGCAAGGGGCGCGTCCCCGCCATCGAGGTGCTGCTGGCCACCGGGCGCGTGCGGGAGCTCATCGAGGACAAGGATCGGACGAAGGAGATCCCCGACGCCATCTCCCAGGGCCACACGACCTACGGGATGCAGACCTTCGACCAGTCGCTCATGAGCCTCCTCAGGACGAACCTCATCACGTACGAGGAGGCGTTGCGCCAGGCGACGAACCCGGACGACTTCGCCCTCCGCGTCTCCGGCGTCTCGGGCACCTCGGACTCGAAGTGGGACTCGTTCGAGAAGCCGCACGACGCGGGCGCCGCGCAAGCGCGCGCCCCCGGCGCAGGCGGTCCGCCGCGCCCGCCGCCCG
>JAEYOU010000114.1 GCA_023411405.1 Pseudomonadota bacterium
GGCTCATGCTCGGCGCGCTGGGCGCCGCGATCGGGGTCCGGGCTGCGCTGGCCGCGGCGCCCGGCGCCGACGCGCCGGCGCTGCTCGGCGTGGTGCTCGTCCTCGTGCACGGCGTCGGCGAGCTCTCGGGGGCGATCGTCCTCGGGGCGATCGCCGATCGCGCCACCTTCGGCCACGCCCTGGGGTTCGCGCCCGCGGCGTTCCTCGCCTCGGCGCTCCTGTGGGTGGCCGCGGCGGCGTCGCCCCGGACGGCGCCGGGCGAAGCTCCGGTCGCCGATCCGGACGGTGGGTGACGTTCAGCCGCCGCGCTGCGCCGGGTCGCGCTCGATCCCGAACGGCGTCCAGGCGAGCCGCCGCCGGCGGACCTCCCTGCGGATCGCGAGGTTGCGGTCGATCGACTCCCGGGTCTTGTAGCCGCGCGCGTGATCGAGGTGGAGCACCACCGCGCGATGCCGGATCTGCTTCCCGCGAACGCCCAGGTGGACGAGCCGTTCGCCGATCTCGCGGTCGGCGCCGCCGTACTGCATCCGCTCGTCGTAGCCGTTGACGGCGAGGAGGTCGCGCCTCCAGGCCGAGGAGTTGCAGTTGTTGAAGGTGGCCCGGGCCGGCGTCGTGGCGTCGAGCAGGCGGGCCCAGCCCCCGCGGGCGGAGAGCTTGCGGAGCTGCGAGCGGCCGCGCAGGCCGTTCGCGCGGAGCCACGCCGGGTCGAAGCAGCGGCCGGAGAGGACGTCCTCGCGCTCGATGCGGCGCGAGAGGTCGAGCGGCAGCTTGCAGTAGCCCCCGGAGAGGAACCGGCCCGGCGCGGCGTGCGCGACGTGCACCGCGACGAAGTCGCTCCGGGGGATGCAGTCACCGTCGGTGAAGACGACGTAGTCCGTCCGGGCCTCGAGGATGGCGCGGTTGAGGATCGTCTGCCGCCGGTAGCCGTGATCCTCGTGCCACACGTGCCGCAGCTCGAGTCCGGTCGCGGCGCGCACGCGCTCGATCCGCGCCCGCGTCTCCTCCGTGGACCCGTCGTCGGCGACGACGAGCTCGAAGTCGCGGTGGGTCTGGGCGGCGTAGCCCCAGAGGACCTTCTCCAGCCAGTCCGGCGCGTTGTAGGTGCTGACGACGATCGAGACTCTCATGGGACGGGCGGGGCGAGGCGGGCCTGCTCCTCGGGGAGGCCGCGGCGGTGGTACTCCGCCAGCCGGAGGTACTTGAAGAAGTTGACCGAGGCTGCGAGCGCGGAGAACACGAAGCCGTACCAGCCGTCGAGGAAGCCGAGCCGGAGCAGGTAGCGCTTGAGGAACTTGAACGGCGGGCCGAGGAGCACGTGGACGAGCAGGCTGGGGCGGCGGCCGCGGGCGTACTTCGCCCGGGCGGCGACCTCGGCGAACTTGAACGTCTGCCGCACGTGCTCGTCCACCGTGAGGTACGCCTCGTGGACGAGATCGCCGCGCAGGCGCCGGACGCGCGCGGCCGGGAGGACGACGGTGTCGTGCGGATCGGTGCCGCCCCAGGCGCCCGTCCGCCGGTCCCACAGCCGGATCTTTCGGTCCGGGTACCAGGCGTGGCGGAGCCACCTCCCGCAGTAGTAGTTCGCGCGGTTGAAGGCGTAGCCGTCGCAGTCGCCCCAGCGCTCCTTCACCGCGAGGATGGCGGCGCGGAGCTCCGGCGAGAGCCGCTCGTCGGCGTCGAGGGAGAGGACGTGGTCGTGCGCCGCCTGCGCGACCGCGAAGTTCTTCTGGGCGACGTAGCCCTCGAACGCGTGCGGGACGAAGCGGACCGGATACCGATCGCAGATCGCCTTCGTGCCGTCGGTGGACAGCGAGTCGACGACGACGATCTCGTCGGCAACCCCGGCGAGCGACCGGAGGCACGCCTCCAGCTTGCGCTCCTCGTTGTAGGTGATGATGGTCGCGGAGATCTTCACGGCCTGGGACATCGCGCCCGACCAAACTACCGGCCGGGGGCGTGGACCGCAAGGCGGGACCGGGCGGACGCGCCGGCTCGCACCTCGGGCCCGTCCTCGGGATGGGCACCGCGGCCCGGAGCATGTACCTTCTCCCTCCCGTGCCCCCGTCGCTCCTCGTCCTCTCCGAGTACAAGAGCATCGTGACCTGCCGCCCCGAGGCCGAGGTGTTCGTCGACCTCTGCCGCGCGGGGTTTCCGGTGACGGTCATGACCCGACCCGAGAGCCCGTACCGCCCGCGTCTCCAGGAGGCGGGCGTGCGCGTCGTGCCCTGGCACCCGCGAGGGAAGCTCGACCGCGCCGAGATCCGCCGCGTCCGCGCCGAGCTCGCGGACGGTGGCCACGCGGTCGCCTTCGCGTTCAACAACAAGGCGCTCGGCACGGCGGTCTGGGCGGCGCGGGGGCTCTCCGTGAAGCTCGTCGCGTACCGCGGCTTCGACGGGAACCTCGGCTGGTGGGATCCCACGAACTACCTGAAGCTCCTCCACCCGCGGATCGACGCCTACTGGTGCAACGCCGAGTCGGTCCGCGCGACCGTCCGCCGGAACCTCTTCTTCGGGAAGGATCGCGCCGTGGCGATCTCGAAGGGGCACGATCCGGCCTGGTACGACGACACGCCGAAGGCGGACCTGCGCGCCCTCGGCGTGCCCGCGGGCGCGTTCGCGGTCGCGTGCGTCGGCGAGGTGCGCCCGTCGAAGGCGGTGCCGGATCTCCTCGACGCGACCCGGTTCCTCCCTCCGGAGCTCCCGCTGCACTTCGTCCTCGCCGGACCCGGGACCGACACGCCCGCCTTCCGGCGGCGCGTGGCGGAGAGCCCCCTCGCCGATCGGTTCCACCTCCTCGGCTACCGACCGGACGCGCTCCGGCTCATGGCCGCGTGCGACGGCTACGCGCTCCCGTCGCGCTGGGGCGAGTCGCTCACCCGCAGCCTCATCGAGGCGATGTGCGTCGGCGTCCCCCCGGTCATCACCGATCTGCCCGGCAACCGCGAGGTCGTCATCGACGGAGAGTGCGGGCGCGTGGTGCCGCCCGCGGACCCGCGCGCGCTCGCCGCCGCGCTCGCCGACCTCGCCTCGGATCGGGACCGCGCCCGCGCGTGGGGCG
>JAEYOU010000215.1 GCA_023411405.1 Pseudomonadota bacterium
GCGCCCGCCGGCAGCCCGCGCACCCGGCCACGTGCGCCCGGAGGCGCCGCCGCGCGAGCCAGCCCAGCTCGCCGGCGAGGTGGCGCGTCCACTCGAGCTCGCTCGGGCAGCGGGTCGCGCTCATGCCCCTTCCACGCGCCGGAGCGCCGCGCTGCGGAACCGCTGCAGGCGCCGGTTCACGATGACCCGCGACAGGCCGACGAGCCCGGCGATCTCACCCTGCGTGAGACCGTCCACGAAGTGATAGACCGCCATCGCCGCCGTCTCCGCGTCGGCCTCGCCCAGGATCGCCGCCGCGAGCTGCCGCGCCTCGACGCCCTCGGCCGGATCGGGCGACCGCTCGTGGATCGCGTCGGCGACGCTCGCCTGCCAGCGATCGTCGCGCGCGACGCGGTTGCGGACGCGGTTCAGGCAGAGGTGGGTCGCGACGCCGAACAGGTAGGTCGAGGCGGAGGAGCGCCCCTGGAACTGGGTCGGGTTCTCGAGGACCTTGAGGAAGACTTCCTGCATGGCGTCCTGTGCCTCGTCGGCGTCGTGGAGCAAGCGACGGCACCGCCGGAACAGGGCAAAGGCATGCCTCTCGTAGAGGCCCTGGATGGCGGCGGGCGTCAACGATCCATGAGTCTCCCAGGTCCACCGGTCTGTAAACCGGACCGTGGAGATCGGAGGCCGATCGAGCTGTTCCAGGATCTTCTACGTGAACACGCCGGCCAGCCGCCGGCGGGAGGACCTCGTCGCGGCGGAGGCCGCGCGCAGGGCGCCCGTGACCCGGCGCTCCTCGGCGCCCGGCGTCACCCCTCTTCCGGCTGCTGCTCCTCCGGCTGCGGCGTCCCGGGCTCCTGGCCCCCGTCCTCGCGGATCTCGCCGCCGCGGGTGCCGGCGCTCCGCTCCGAGGCCTCGCCCGCCTCGCGCTGCTTGCCGGCGGCGCCCGCCTCGTCCGGCGCCGGCTCGCGCGGCGAAGGGGTGTTGCCCTCGTAGCCCGGCGGCAACTGGCCGGGGCCGCCGGCGAGGCCGGGGGTGTCCTGATCGATCGTCATGGAGCCAATCTGAGCGCCTCCGGACCTGGCGGCCAGGGCCGGAGCGCCCCGATTTCGCCCGGCCGATCGCGCACTTCCCGGGCGTCCAGGAGGGCCCCAGGGGACCTCCAGGGAACATCCGCTTGACAGGAGGAGATCACGGCTATAGTGGAATCATCCGTTATAACAGACGCGGCCCGGAGCCCGGGCCGGACCAGGAGAGTGCGGATGCGCATCGCGGACGACGTCACGAAGCTCATCGGGAACACCCCGCTGGTGCGGCTCAACCGCATCATGGACGGGGCCAAGGCCACCGTGGTGGCGAAGCTCGAGGCCAGGAACCCGGCCGGCTCCGTCAAGGACCGCATCGGCGTGGCGATGATCGAGGCCGCCGAGCGCGAGGGGAAGATCAAGAAGGACACCATCCTCCTCGAGCCGACGAGCGGCAACACCGGCATCGGGCTCGCCTTCGCCGCAGCGGCCAAGGGCATCCCGCTCGTGCTCACCATGCCCGAGACGATGAGCATGGAGCGGCGCCGGCTGCTCCTCGCGTACGGCGCGAAGCTCATCCTCACGCCGGGCTCCGAGGGCATGAAGGGCGCCATCGCGAAGGCGAACCAGCTCGCGGCCGAGGACCCGCGCTACCTCGTGCTCCAGCAGTTCGAGAACGCGGCCAACCCCGAGATCCACCGCCGGACCACGGCGGAGGAGATCTGGAAGGACACCGAGGGCGCCGTGGACATCGTCGTGGCGGGCACCGGGACCGGCGGCACCGTCACCGGCGTCGGCCAGGTGCTGAAGCAGCGGAAGCCCGGCGTGAAGATCATCGCCGCCGAGCCCAAGGACTCGCCCGTCATCTCCGGCGGCAAGCCCGGCCCGCACAAGATCCAGGGCTGGGGCCCCGGGTTCGTGCCGAAGGTCCTCGACACGTCGGTGATCGACGAGACGATCACGGTGAGCAACGAGGACGCCGGCAAGGACGCCCGCCGCCTCACGCGCGAGGAGGGCCTGCTCTCCGGCATCTCCTGCGGCGGCGCCATCACCGCGGCGCGCATCGTCGCGCAGCGGCCCGAGAACGCCGGGAAGCTCATCGTGGTGGTCCTGCCCGACACCGGCGAGCGCTACCTGACGACGTGGCTGTACGAGGAGGCGCCGCCTCCGGCGTAGCTCCAGGAACCGTTCGCCCTGAGCGTAGGCCCGCGCAGCGGGCCGGAGGCGAAGGGCGAATCCCATCCGGAACGAGAAGCACCCCAGCGGCCCAGCGCCCCCCAGGCGCCGGGCCGCTCGCCTTTCGGGGACGCCCTGCGCCCAATCGTTGCATCCCTGCGGGTTGGTGCGTACTTTCTGCCGCAGGGACCGATTCGGAAATCGAGGTGCGGCATGACCCCTGCGTCGCGTGCGGAGTTCCGCGAAGACCTGCTGAGCCGGGTTCCGCGCTGGTACGTCCCCGCCGTCCACCTCGCCTTCCCCGCGATCACGGGCGGCGCGATCGCCGCCCTCGCGCTCGCGCAGCTCCGCGACGTGCAGGCGTGGCAGCTCCTCTTCGTGCCCGTGTTCCTCGTGATGGGCAACGCCATCGAGTGGCACGCCCACCGCGGGCTCCTCCACCGGCGGACGCGGTTCCTCGAGGTGCTCTACATCCACCACACGCCGATGCACCACGCGCTGTACGTCTCGGACGGGATGGCGCTGCGCTCCCCGCGCGAGCTCCGGTTCATCCTGCTGCCCGCGTACGGCCTGCTCGCGATCCTGCTCGCCTCGTCGCCGATCGCCCTCGTCCTCCTGTGGATCGGCCAGCCGAACCTCGCGGCCCTGTGGGTCGCGAGCGCCGTGTTCTACATCCTCACGTACGAGTGGCTTCACCTCGCGTATCACCTGCCCGAGTCGAGCGCGATCGGCCGGCTCCCGCTCGTGCAGAAGCTCCGCCGGCACCACCAGCGCCACCACGCGCCGCACCTCATGCAGCGCTGGAACTTCAACGTGACCGTGCCGCTGTGGGACTGGGTGAAGGGGACGATCCACGGCGCCGAGCGCGCCCGGCCCACCGCAGGGCAGCCCGCGCTGGCGCGGCGGGGGTCGTGAGGTGAGGCTCCGGGTAGCCCGCTCGTGCTGAGCCTGTCGAAGCACGAGCTCAGGTCCGGGCATCCTGAGCCCTTCGACAGGCTCAGGGTAGACGGAGTCGAAGGAGCCCGGGAACGCGTCGCGCAGCCGTGCGCGCACCCAGGTGACGGGTGGGAGCCGCTCGCAGGCTCCCCTGCCCCCCACCCTGCCCGGCAGCCCTTTACACCGGCCCCCTTCCACGGTATCCAACCGCGCCGACGACCCCATCGTCTAGAGGCCCAGGACCCGGCCCTTTCAAGGCTGTAACCGGGGTTCGAATCCCCGTGGGGTCGCACCCAACGCCCTGGAAACAGGGCGTTTTCTGTTGGTGGGCACAGTTGGGCACAGTTTGCGTGACTCAGCGTACGAGTCGCAACGCCCGCCATCCCGTCGCCCATTTTACACCGTCAACGCGCCCGCCTCTCGCCCCAGGGCTGCGAATCGTGGGTCAGCCCTTTCACCGCGGGAACGACCGGCTGAATGAAGCCGGCACCGCAGGACTGAGCGGTGCCGGCCGTACTTCCCCTAACCTGGTTCCAACCTTCGCAGCTTCTTCGCGTACCCCTTCGGGAGCCCGAGCGACTTCCTCCCGGGCAAGGAAGCCAGGTCGAACTCTGACGGTGGCGCCGGGAACCAACAATCCGACACGCCGAAGGTTCCGAGTGGTCCGAACCGCAAGTCCAGCTCCATCCTCAGCTTCGATACTTCCTGGCACAGCTTCGACCAGAACAAGCGCGTATACCCGTCCAACACCGTCTTCGGGACCTTGTGCGTCGCGCGCCTGACGAGCTCACGCTCCGCGCCGTCGTTCGTCGCAAGAGTGATGAAGGTGTGCCGGAGCGTGTAGATCCCTCGGTGCCTCCATCCCAAGGCGGCCAGGTGTACTTCGATGCGCTCCTTGAGCGTGTCGATGGACCGCATCCGCATGTCCTCTCCCGGGGCGCGACGCCTCGGGCCCACGACAGGCGGGACAATGAAGTCCTCCGGTGTTGGGTCGCGTCCGACGTACTTCGCCCATCCCCATTCTCTCCACGCCTTGAGGATCGGCGCCAACGACGGATGGATCGGGACGAACCTCGTCTCCTTCGTCTTCGTGTAGTCGCGGTTATGGGACCGGGCCACGACCAGCCGGCCTAGCGTAGAAAGTCCATCCTCCTCATCCTCACCTGCCGGCCCATCCCACCGCTCGAGGTAGTTTCGCCATCGGAGCGCGATGACCTCGCCCGGCCTTAGTCCCGCCAACGCCAGGAGTCCGTACGTCACGAGAGAGTCCACCTCGATGAATGGATGGGGCGAGCAGAGAACACGCACCTCCTTTCTCGTGAAGTAGTTGTCGACACGCCACTCAGGATCCTTGTCGACCGCCTCTGGCAGGTCACTCGACAGGATGCACGGGTTTCCAACGATCACTTCGTCGATGGCCGCCTCCCGAAACATGCAGGAGGTCAGGTAGTACGCGTTTCGAATCGTCCGAGGCGCGAGCCCCTGCTTGGTCCAGTCCTTCAGCATCGCCCTGATGTGGCGGGGACGCACGTCTGCCAGGCGCATACCGCCGATACGCGGCCAGACGTGGATGCGCATCCTCGACTCATCCCGCCTTATTCACCGACCGCGGCATCATCGCCCGCGCGAGCGTGATCGGGCGAGCGCGGTCGCCAGCGAGGCAGAGCGGAGTACACGGCGCCGCGCTTCGCAGGTCTCATCACGCCGGGCAACGTA
>JAEYOU010000230.1 GCA_023411405.1 Pseudomonadota bacterium
CTCCGGGAGCGGGCCGTAGTACTCCTTCGCGAGCTCGTCCAGCACCGGCAGGGCCCGCGCCCGGATCGCCGGCGCGGGATCGGCGAGCACGCGCCACAGCGCGAGCGGCAGCCCGTTGTCCGTCCCGGTGACGCCGAGCAGATCGTCCGCGGCCTGCGCGTCGAGCGGCGCCGTGTGGAGCGCGATCCGCCCGTACGCCTTGCGCAGCACCTCCAGCACGCGCGCCCCCACCTCGGGCCGCGCGCGGATCTCGTCCGCGAGCACGTCGCACCGCTGCACGTCCGAGAGCGCCTCCGACCGGAAGCCCGGGACCGAGAGCCCGAGCTCCTTCACGAGCGCGCGCGACTCGTCGGGCACGAGGGCGACGAACAGGAACACCGACAGCGGGTCGCGCTCGAGCTCGTGCAGCGGAGCGTCACCGCGCGGCGCGGGCAGCTTGGGCGGCGCCGGCTTCGCCGCGCGCGAACGCGCCGGCTTGCCCGGCGCCTTGGCCGCGCCTGCGCCGGCGCCTCCGGGGGCGCCCTTCCGGGCCACGACCTACTGCCCCACCGCGGGTGCCTCGCGAACCTCGGCCTGGTAGCTCGCGCCCGGCGGGATGCGCCAGGCCTCCTGGACCGGCAGCGCGACGGTGAAGGACGCCGGGATCGAGGTGCCGCTCGGCGCCCGGAGCTCGACGTCGAGGCGCACCTCCGTCGAGACCGCCTCCCGCGGCAGGAGGTCGACCCACCACGTGCCGCAGAGGACCCCCGGCGGAAAGTCCGGGACGAACCGCTCCGGATCGACGAGCTTCTGCTCCGGCTCGCCCCCGCCGCCCATGCCGCCCAGCTGCTTTCCGGCGGCGTCGAGGAACTTGAACTCGAGCGTCTTGAGCGCGAGCGGGAGGATGGTGCGCCGCACCGTGCCCTCGCGGCTCCGCTCGAGCTCGAGGAGGCGCGGCGTGCCCCAGAGCGCGAAGTCCACCCGGAGCCCCGGGCCGCCGCTCGGAGACGCGCCGGGATCGACGGAGAGGACGTCGAGCCGGAGCCCGCCCGACACGGCCGACGCGAGCGGCGCGTAGGCGCCGCCGGAGAGGAGCGCCATCCGGCCCTCGGCGTACCGCTGGAACTCCTCGCGCAGCGCGCGCGCCTTCTCCTCCTGCTTGCCCTTGCCCTCGGCCTCCGCCCGGACGGGCGCCGGCGCGTCCGGGTACCGGTTGCGCACCTCCGCCAGCGACTGGACGTACCCGCGGAGCAGGACGTTCATCTCGTCACGCCAGAGCGTCCCGTCCACCGGGAGCGCCCGGAGCAGCGCGGCGCGCTCCGCGAACTCGCGCTGGAGCCGCAGCCGCTCGGCCTGCGCGGCCGCGGCCGCTCCGCGCTCGCGGAACGCGGACGAGGCGAGCACGCCCGCGGTCAGGGCCAGCGCGAGGAGCGCGGCCACGAGGAGCACCTTCTTCATGGGTTCACTCCGTCCCGGCCACGAGGGCCTCGACGCTCCGCACGCCCGTGCGGTCGATCTCGTACACGTAGGCGCGCGCGCGCCGCACCGGCTCGTCGGCGACCCGCGACGCCGAGCCGGCGCAGAGCACGGGGGTGGGGCCCGCCGCGCCGGGGAGATCGACGCGGAAGGCGGTGTGGCGGTGGCCGTGCAGCACGGCCGCCACCGGCAGCTCCGCCACGAGGCGGACGATCTGATCTGCGTCGGCGAGCGGCATGCGCGCGACGTACGCGTCCGACGGCACGCGCTCGGGCGGGAGGACGACGTGGTGGTGGAACGCGAGGAGGACGGCCCGCCCTGCCTTCACCTGCTCGCGCACGATGGCGCGGGCCGCGCGGAGCTGCTCCGTCCCCAGCCGGCCCGGCGTGGAGTGCGGGTCCTCCCCCCAGCGCGCGCTGTCGAGGGCGACGAGGGCGGCCTCGTCGCCGAGCGGCACGACGTGCGGGTAGCTCGGCGCGGCCTTCTTCATGCCCTTCCCGTCCGGCCCGAGGGTGCGCAGGAACCGGGCGGTCTCGACCGAGTCCTCGCTCCAGACGTCGTGGTTGCCGGGGACCACCGTGAGCTTCCGGGCCTCGGCGAACGGCGCGAGCAGCTCCGCCGCGCGCTCGAGCTCACGCGCCTCGCCCGAGAGCGTGAGGTCGCCGGTCACGACGAGGTGATCGACGCCGACCTCCCGGAGCGCCTCGAGCAGGCCGCGCGCGAGCTTGGCCGAGTGGCGCTCGCAGTCGCGCGCGGTGAACCCGTGGCGCGGGTAGCGCGCGCGATCGGCCAGATGGAGATCGCTGACGTGGCCGAGGCGGACGATGGGCTACCTCCCGAGGAGAACGGTGCATGCGGATGCTAGACGAGGCGACGGGTCCTTGGGAAGCGGGGCCCCGTCACCCGGTTCCCACGCCCGCGCCCGTGCCTCTGTCCGAGCACGGCCACGCCCGACCACTCAGCTCGCGGGGAGCAGGATCCGGCACACGCCTGCGCGGCCGGGCGGCGCCTCGAGCTCCACCTCGCCCCCGTCGGGGACGAGGAGGGTCCGCGCCAGGGCCACGACCTCGACCGCCGCCGCCGCCGGCACGAGCTCCAGCACCGCCGCCCCCGAGCGCGCCGCCACCCGCACCAGGATCTCGCCGCCCGCCGGGAGCGCCTCCCCGGCCGATCGCAGGATCTCGCGGAGCGCGGTCCGGAGC
>JAEYOU010000249.1 GCA_023411405.1 Pseudomonadota bacterium
GGGGTCGCTCTCGCGGGCGAGGAGCTCGGAGATGGGCCCGACCGCCGCGCCGGCGCGGAGCCGGCCCAGCGCCTCGGCCGCGAAGACGCGGACCCACTGCTCGAGCGTCGGGTCGGCGTCGCGGTACGCGAGCCGCGAAACCAGCGCCGGCGCGGCGGCGGGGCCGCCGACCTCGGAGAGGACCTGCGCCGCCTTCGCGTAGAGCACGCCCTGCATCAGCTGCGCGTCCCGCGCCCAGCCCTCGAGCGCGGCGTCCTTCCCCTCCAGCACCGCGAGGAGCGGCGCCTCCATCGGCTTGCCGATCCCGATCGCCGCGAACGTGGCGTGCGGGTAGCAGGTCCCCTGGCGGTCGTACATCATCCGGACCACCACGGGGGCGGCCCGCGCGTCGCCGATCTTGCCCAGCGCGAGGACCGCGTGCTGCGCCGTCACGGCCTCGACCGCCGGCGCGCGGGCGATCTCGGCGAGCGTGTCGATCGCCGCGGGATCGCCGATGACGCCGAGCGCCTCCACGGCGGCGACCTGCGTGAAGGCGTCCGGGGACGTCGTGAGCTTCAGGAGCGCCGGGACGGCCTCGCGGGACCGGAGCGCGCCGAGGGCCTCGGCCGCGCGGCGGTTGGTCTCGAAGGCGTCGCGGTCGCGGGCCGCAGGGTCGATCGCCGCGATGAGCGCGGGGGCCGCGGAGGGATCGCCGATCTCGCCGAGGAGGAGCGCGGCCGCGGAGCGGGCCTTCTGCGTCTGCGTCAGCACGCGGAGCAGGTGGGGCACCGCCGCCTTCCGGTCGCCGGGGGCCTTGCGCGCCTGCTCCAGGGCCTCGAGCTTCTCCTGGGTGCGGCTGCGGGAGGCGGCGCGTTTGGCCCAGCCCGCGGGGTCGCTGGGGTTGCCGCACGCGAGCACGATGAGTGAAAGGGCGAGCGGGGCGACGGCGGACGAGGCGCGGAGGCGCTTCTGCATGGAGGGCTCCTGTCAGGCGGGGCGGGAGGTGGCCGGGCGCGGGGCCGGGATGCCGATGGGGGTGAGCTCGGGGTCGTCGGCGGCGAGCGCCATGCGGCGCTCCATGGCCGCGTTCTCCAGCGCCTGCGCCGCGGCCTGGAGCTCGGGGGAGCGGCCCGCGGCGGCGCGGACGCGGGCGGCCGCGTCCTCGAGCACCACCACGTGCTTCGCCTCCCGCTTCTTCATCGCCTCGACGGCCTCGATGAACACGCGGAAGAACGCCTTCAGCTCGTCGCTGCGGCGGAGGGTGCGCATCCGGGGGAAGCGGCCCTGGGAGAGCACGGTGAGGTAGTGGCCCATCACGAAGACGGGGCCGGCGACACGGTGGGTGATGACGACGCCGAGGAGCCCGAGCGCGCCGGCGAGGAGGACCGCGATGGCGGCGAACACGCCGAGGAGCAGCCGGTCGCTGCGCTCGATGAGCGCGCGCGTCTCCACGTCGGGCTGGAGGAGCGCGATGGCCTGGAGGTGGACCTGGTGGAGCCAGAAGCCGAACACGAGCGCGACCACGAGGCCCGCGAGGCCCATCATCACCGCGTACTTGAGCTGGAACCTGCGATCCACGAGGACGCGGCGCCGGGTCGCGGACGGGGAGGGTTCGATGGGGGCGGGTTCTTCGGCCATGTCGTCCTCCGTCGCACCGGGAGCAAGGGGCAGTGGCCGATTCTAGACGAGGGCTGGTGATTCCGGAACACATGGAGTGCGCGAAGGTGCGCCGTGGCGTATACACCGTGCGCCATGCGGATCGCGTTCCTGGGCACGCCGGAGTTCGCCGTGCCTTCGCTCGAGGCGCTCTTCCGGGCGGGGCACGAGCTCGTGGCGGTCGTGGCGCAGCCGGATCGCCCGGCGGGCCGCGGCCAGGCGCTCCGCACGCCCGCGACCAAGGCCTGGGCCCTGGCGCACGGCGCGCCGGTGCTCCAGCCGGAGAAGGTCCGCGACGGGGTCCTCGCCGGGCAGCTCGCGGCGCTCCGGCCGGACGCGCTCGTGGTGGCGGCGTACGGCCGGATCCTGGGGCAGGACCTCCTCGGCCTCGCGCCCTTCGGGGCGATCAACGTGCACGGCTCGCTGCTGCCGCGCTGGCGCGGGGCGGCGCCGATCCAGTGGGCCGTCGCGAGCGGCGATCGCGAGACCGGCGTCACCATCATGCAGATGGACGCGGGGCTCGACACCGGCGACATCCTCCTGCAGCGCGCCGAGCCCATCCGCCCGGACGACACCGCCGAGACGCTCTCGGCGCGGATGGCGGAGCTCGGCGGCGCCGCCCTCGTCGACGCCCTCGCCGCGCTCGCGCGCGGGGCGATCGTGCCCGTGCCGCAGGACCCGGCGCTCGCGACCGCGGCTCGCATCCTCGAGAAGGAGGACGGGCGCGTGGACTGGACGCGGCCGGCGCGCGAGATCTCCGCCCGGCTCCGCGGGTTCACGCCCTGGCCGGGCGCGTTCACGACGCTCGACGGGAGGCTCGTGAAGCTGCTCGAGGCCGCGCCGCTCGAGCCCGAGCAGGGCGAGCGGAGCTCGCCGGCGCGGGCGCACCGCCTGCCGGGTCGCGGCGTCACCGTGACGTGCGGCGCCGGGAGCGCGCTGCTCGTCCGGCGGATCCAGCTCGAGGGCAAGCCGGCGCAGGACGCGCTCGCCTTCTGGAACGGCCTCCGCCGCGACGAGGTGGCGTTCGGGACATGAACGCGCGGGCCATCGCCTTCGACGTGCTCCGCCGGGTGGAGGAGGGCGGGGCCTACGCCTCGCGCGCGCTCGACGCCGCGCTCTCCGCCGCGGGCGCGCTCGATCCGCGCGAGGCCGGCCTCGCGACGGAGCTGACGTACGGCACCCTGCGC
>JAEYOU010000373.1 GCA_023411405.1 Pseudomonadota bacterium
GTGTGGGCGCGCGTCGTCGGGGCCTGAGGCCGCGCCGCCGTCACGGCGCCGGCGCGGGGTGCTCCGCGGGCGACTCCTCCACGAACGCGGGGAAGCTCTCCACCAGCTCCTGGTCGGCGTAGCACCACGCCCAGGTCTCCCCGGGCTCGAACGACTTCACGACGGGGTGCTCGGACGCGTGGTAGTGCCGCGTCGCGTGCCGGTTCGGCGAGCTGTCGCAGCAGCCGACGTGGCCGCAGGTCATGCAGAGGCGCAGGTGGACCCAGCGGCCGCCGCTCCGGAGGCAGTCCTCGCACCCCGCGGCGCTCGGCCGGACGGGGCGGTCACGCGGCGTCGCGAGCTTCGTCAGGTGATCGCACATGGCGCCTCCCGAGCTTCGTCAGTGTCCCTGCGCAGGCTGCGGTCCGACCTCCGGCAGCCGCTCCGGCGCGGCCGGCCCGGACGGCGCGGTCCGCTCGAGCGCGGCGCGATCCCAGCCCGCGAGCGCGGCCCCGGCGTCGTAGACGTCCTCGAAGAACGTGCGGACCGCCGCGGCGGGATCGTCCCGCGCCCGCACCTCGGCGTACGGGAGCACGAACTCGCCGAGCGCCGTGTCGTACCGCGCGCCGACGGGCGCGACCGGCGCGTCCCGGAGCCCGTCCGGCTCGGGCGCCTGGTACGCGTAGAAGATCGGCTCGTCCACCTCGGCCCCGGAGGGCAGGCGGCCCCCCGGCCAGAAGCCGAACGAGATCACCTCGTGCGAGTACGCCTCGCGGGTCACCGGATCCGCCCCCGGCCGCTCGGGCGCGCGCCGGCCGGAGAACCGCGTGGCGGCGAGATCGAAGCTGCCCCAGAAGAAGTGGACCGGGCTCTGCTTGCCGACGAACGCCCCGGCCATGCCGCGGAGCACCGCGTCGCAGCGGCGCAGGACCTCCCAGAAGCGTCGCGCCTGAACCGGGTCGTACGCGCGGTGCTCGCCGTCCTCGTCGAAGGGGACGACCGGGTCCGGCAGCTCCACCGGCCTCGTCCAGAGGTGCACCGCGATCCCGAGCCCGCGGAGGAGGTCCATGTACTCACGGTAGAAGTCGCGGACCGTGCCCGATCGCAGCGGGAGCGCGGCCGAGCGGCCGTCCGACGTGCGCACGGCGAGCCGATGGTCGAGCAGGTCGAGCTCGAGCTCGAACGCCCGGTCCCCGAGCGCCGCGGGCAGGCCGCGGAGGCCGCGCGGCGAGACCTGCAGGGCGGTGTGCCACCAGTGGTTCTGCGCGGGTGCGCCCGCGAGGAGCGTCTTCCCGGCGATCTGGCTCCAGAGGTGGAGCGCGTCGCGGGTGGAGCGCCAGGGCGCGAGCGGGAGCTCGGGCCAGGGATCGCCGGCGGGAGGGGCCATGCACTCCGAGATAGGGATCGCGGGCGCGCCGCGCTCCGGGGCGCCCCGCTCAGGCCGCGGGTGGGTCGGTGCGCTCGCCACCGGATCGACACGAGCCGCCCGCCGGAGGTGGTACAGTCCGCGACCCATGATCGCCGTCGTCCCCGAGGGAGCGGCTGCGCAGGACGACGCCGGCCTCCTGGCCCGCCGCGTCGCGCTCTGGCTCGTGCCGTTCGCCGTCCTGGGCGTCGCGCTGGCGTTCGTCTTCCCCGACAGCTACCAGCAGGACGGCGGCCACCACTTCCTCGGCGCGCGCTGGGCGTTCGCGCACCCGCGCAACCTGGTGGGCGTCTGGAACCGGCCGCTCTTCACGGCGCTCTACGCGATCCCCGCCCAGCTCGGCTATCCCGCCGCGAAGCTCCTCACCGTGGCCGTCTCGCTGGCCGCCGCCTGGCACACGGCGTGGCTCGCGCGCGCGCACGGCCTCCGGCGGCCGGAGCTCGCCGTCCCGCTCCTCTTCCTCCAGCCGTCGTTCCTGCTCCTCTGCTCCGAGACGATGACCGAGCCGCTCTTCGCGCTCCTGCTCGCGGTGGCGCTCCGGCTCCACCAGGCCGGCCGGGTGCACGCCGCGATGTGGGTCGCGGGGCTCCTACCGCTCGTGCGGCCGGAGGGGTTCTTCGTCGGGGTCCTCTGGGGCGCCTTCGTGCTCTTCCATCCGGGCGCCGGTCGGAACGGCCTCGCGCGCGCCCTCGCCGTGCTCCGGCTCGCGGGCGGGACCGCCGCCTGGTGGCTCGCGGCGCTCGCCATCACCGGCGATCCGCTCTTCATCGTGCACGACTGGCCGACCAACTGGGGCTCCTCCTACTCGTACGGCACCGGCCCGCTCTGGCACTACCTCGCGATCCGCCATCAGCTCCTGGCCGGGCCGGCGATGTACGCCGCGTTCGTCCTCGGGATCGGCGGGCTGGTCGTCCGGCGGCGGGCGGGGCTCGCGATGGCCTCGCTCGCCCTCGTCGCAGGCATGCACTCGGTCTTCTACCGGCTCGAGATGTTCGGCTCGGCGGGCTACGCGCGATACCTCGTCTGCGTCGCGGCGCCGATCGCGCTCGCGGCGCTCGCCGGCTGGAACCTCGTCGCCGACTGGCTCGTCCGCCGCCCGGTCCTCGCCCGCGCCGCGCCCGTCCTGGGGACCGTCGTGCTCGTCTACGGGCTGGTCCACTGCCTCGCGTACGTCGACGCCTTCGGCACGTCGCGCGACGCGCGCGCGATCCGGGACATGTACGAGTGGTTCCAGGCGAACCCGCGGCCGGTGAAGAAGCTCGTCTTCAGCCAGGCGTACATGTCGATCCTCTTCGACCGCGATCCCCGGGAGCGGCCCCGCCTCGGCGACGATCCCGGGAACGCCGAGGCGGTGCTCCGGAGGCAGCCGCCGGGGACGCTCGTCTTCTGGGACGCGCACACCGGACCGCGGTTCCACGGCCTCGGCGCCTCCGACATCGAGCGCGCCGGGTACGAGCTCCTGCGGGCCCGGCGGTACCAGCTCCGGCCGTTCCTGCCGTACCACCTGCCGTGGGTGGAGAACTACCGGCAGGAGTACTTCTTGTTCTACAAGGAGTGAACCCGATCCCTCACGCGCGCGCGGTCTCGGGGATCATCCGCGCGAGGAAGGTCCCCTTCTTCACGACCGGCAGCGCGTCGAGCTCGGCCACCGCGGCGCTCATCTCGGCGAAGGTCGCCTCGTGGGTGATGATGAGCACTGGGACGGCCTCGTCGCCGCCGTCCGCGCGGCCGCGCTGGATGACCGACGCGATCGAGACGCCGTGCTTCCCGAGCACCCCGGTGACCGCGGAGAGCACCCCGGGGCGGTCGAGCGCCATCACGCGGAGGTAGAACTCGCTCCTCGCCTCGCCGGGCGGGCGGAGCCGGCTCGGCTCCTGGCCGCGGATCCGCGCGCCGCCGGGCGGCATGCGCGAGACCGCGCCCGAGAGGATGTCGCGCGCCGCCGAGACGAGGTCGGCGACGATGGCGCTGCCGGTGGGGAGGGCGCCCGCGCCGCGGCCGAAGTAGAGCGAGGGCCCGAGGTTGTCGTCCTCGAGGTAGAGCGCGTTGAAGACGCCCTCGACCGCAGCGAGCGGGTGCGAGACGGGGACGAGCGCGGGGTGGACCCACGCCTCGACCTGACCGTCCTGGTTCACGGTGGAGCCGAGCAGCTTCATGCGGTACCCGAGCTCCTCGGCGGTGGCGAGGTCGAGCGGGGTCACCTCGCGGATACCGCTGCGGGTGATCGCGTCCGGCCCGATGGCCAGGTCGAAGCAGAGGTTCACGAGCACGGTCAGCTTCTGGGCGGCGTCGATGCCGTCGACGTCGAGGGCGGGGTTGGCCTCGGCGAAGCCGTGGGCCTGCGCGTCGGCCAGGATCTCCGCGAACGGCCTCCGCTCCCGCGCCATGCGCGTGAGGATGTAGTTGCAGGTGCCGTTGATGATCCCGGTGACCCGCCGGAGCTGGTTGCCCACGAGGCCACGCCGGAGGACGTTGATGATCGGGATGCCGCCGCCGACCGAGCCCTCGAACCCGAAGGCGACCCGCTTCTCCTCCGCCTTGGAGACGAGCTCGTGCCAGTGGGCGGCGAGGAGCGCCTTGTTGGCCGTGACGACGTGCTTTCCGTGCTCCATGGCCGCGAGGATGAGGCTCCGCGCCGGCTCGACGCCGCCGATGAGCTCGACGACGATCTGGATGGAGGGATCCGCGACGAGGGCCTTCGCGTCCTTCGTGTACACGCCCGGCGGGAGGCCGAGCTTCTCGGCGCGCGAGGCGTCGAGGTCGGCGGCGCGCGCCAGCTCGAGCGGCGCGCCCAGCCTGCGCTCGATGAGCGTGGCGTTGCGCCGGAGGATCTCGACCGTGCCGGAGCCGATGTTCCCCAGCCCGAGGATGCCGACCCGGATCGCGTTCGCCTTGCCGCTCATGTCATTCACTCCCAGTTACACCGGCGCGCCGCGCGCCGGGGGTTGGCTGGCCGTGGGGCCGAAGGGCTCAGGATAACATCGGGACCCCGTGGTGGGGTGCCCCGTGCGGGGGCGCCGGGGACTCAGCGCGGCAGCGCGCGGACGCGCGCGGCCAGCGCGGTCCCGAGCCGCTCGTGGGCAACCTCGTCCAGGTGGACGCCGTCGACCGGGCTCACCGAGACGAGCTCTCCGGCGTCGAGGAACGCGCAGGCGCGGCTCTCGGCCGCGGCGCGGTAGAGACGGCCGAGCCGCTGGGCGCGCTCCACCGAGACGGCCGAGAAGCCCCAGAGCTCCTGTACCGGCCCCGGCGCGGTGACCGGCGGCGGCGCGACGAGGAGGACCTGCGGCGTGCCCCACGCCGGGCCCGCCTGGCTGCGGCGGATCGTGTCCACGAGCCGGGCCGCGCCCGCGGCGATCCCGGCCGCGTCGAGCGGGAAGATGCCCTTCACGTCGTTCGTCCCGAGCATGAGGACGACGAGGTCGAGCGGCCGGTGCGTGGCGAGGCAGGGGACGAGATAGGTGAGCCCGTTGCGCCCTTCCTCGAAGGGATCTTCGAGGATCGTCGTCCGGCCCGGGAGCCCTTCCTCGATCACCGTCGCGTCCGGCAGGTGCCGCCCGAGCACACCCGGCCAGCGCTTCGCCGCGGGGAGGCGCTCGCCGGTCGCGGGGTCGAAGCCCCAGGTGTTGGAGTCGCCGTAGCAGAGGATCGTGGTCATCGAGGGTCTGCGTAGTCGATCTTGGCGAGCGGGTCCAATCGGGAGAAGCCGATCGAAGCAATCATGCTCTCCTCGTGTTACCCCTCTCCCCATGCCCTTCGACTTCGACGCCTCCCCCGACCGCCGGGGCGGCGACTCCATCAAGTGGAACCGCTACGCCGGGCGGGAGGTGCTGCCGCTCTGGGTCGCGGACATGGACTTCCCGGCGCCGCCCGCGGCGATCGAGGCCCTCCGGCGCCGCGTGGAGCACGGGATCTTCGGCTACGCCGCCCCCCGGCACGCGCACACCGAGGCCGTCGTCACGTACCTCGCCCGCGCGCACGACTGGACGGTGGACCCGGGGTGGATCGTCTGGCTCCCGGGGCTCGTCACCGGCCTGAACGTCGCCTCGCGCGCGGTCGAGGGCGCCGCGTTCACCGCGACGCCGATCTACCCGCCGTTCCTCCACGCGCCCGCGCGGCTCGCGACCGCGCCGCTGCGGCGCGGTCCGGCGCGGTGGGAGTGGGACCTCCCGGCGGTGGAGGCGGCGTTGACCCCGGACGTGAAGCTCTTCCTCCTCTGCCATCCGCACAACCCGGTGGGCAGGGTGTGGGACGAGGTCGAGCTCCGGGCGATCGCGGCGCTCGCCGAGCGGCACGATCTCGTCGTCTGCTCGGACGAGATCCACGCCGGCCTCGTGCTCGACCCGGGGCTGCGGCACCGCCCCTTCGCGGCCATCTCGCCGGAGGCGGCGCGCCGCTCCATCACGCTCATGGCGCCCTCGAAGACCTTCAACCTGCCCGGCCTCGCGTGCGCGTACGCGATCGTCCCCGACCCGGGGCTGCGGGGCCGGTTCCGCCGGGCGATGGAGGGGATCGTCCCGCACGTGAACGTGCTCGGGCTCGTCGCCTGCGAGGCGGCGCTCCGCGACGGATGGGAGTGGCACGCCGCGCTCCTCGACTACCTGCGGGGGAACCACGAGCGGGTGCAGGCCGCGGTGCGCGAGATGCCCGGGCTCCGGACGACCCCGGTCGAGGCGACGTACCTCGCCTGGCTCGACGCCCGGGATCTCGGGGTGAAGAACGTACACCATCACCTGGAGCTGGCCGGGGTCGGCCTCTCCGACGGGGTGGAGTTCGGCCCCGGCGAGGCGTACCGCGGCTACCTCCGCCTCAACTTCGGCTGCACCCGCGCCACGCTGGACGAGGCGCTCGCGCGGATGCGCCGGGCCCTGGTACGCTGAGCGCCGTGTCGAGCTGGAACTGCCCCCACGAGCAGGAGGGCCGCTGCAACAAGGTGGCGCGCGCACTCTGCCGCCCAGGCATGAAGGGCTGCGTGCTCGTCGGGAAGGTGAAGTTCCAGGACGGCGTCGTCCCGGATCCGGTCTGGCCGGAGGCGGACGGCGAGCCCACCCCGAAGCGACGGTGAGCCCGACGCCCGAGGCCTACCCTCGGGCCCTGGCCGGCAGCCGCGGGAGGGGGAAACGTTCGGGCGTGCGCGCCCTCTCCGTCCGCATGGCCCTCGCCGTGTCCCTCGCGCTCCTCGCGGGTTGCCAGGAGTACACGTTCGACCCCGTCGATCGCTGCCTCATCCAGCCCGGCTCGACCCGCGTCCGCCTCGCCGCGACCTCCTCGGCGGACATCCTCTTCGTCGTGGACGACTCGCCGTCGATGGACCCGAAGCAGGCCGGGCTCGCGGCGAGCTTCGGCGACTTCATCACCCGGATGGTCCAGACGAACACCGACCGGGTGGCTAACGGGCTCGATCCGATCGACTTCCGCATCGCGGTGGCGAACACGTCGATCTTCCTCGCCAACCCGAGCGGCAAGTACTGCCGCTCGAGCGGCGGGACGAACGACTGCTGCACGCCGTCACAGTGCGTGGACGCGGCCTGCACGCCAGGGACGTCGCAGGGGTGCGGCGCCGGGCAGCTCTGCGTCGTCACCGACCTCTTCGCGAGCGGCGGGTCGATCAAGCTGGGCGAGCAGACGCGCTGCTGCGCCGCGAGCGCCTGCACCGTCGCGGACCCCGACTGCTACCCGGGCCGCGCGTGCGCGGCGCTCCAGACGAGCTATCCCGCCTCGTTCGGCGGCGGCTGCACGCCCGGCCTGGCCGTCGCCGGCGCGCCGTACGAGCGGGGCGCCTTCGTCGCGGCGCCGGGTAACCCGAAGATCCTCAGCTTCGAGAAGTCGTTCGACTGGGCGTCGTGGGGCGGGGCGGCCCCCGACCCGCGCCTCACCACGCTCGTCCAGGACTTCCGCGAGAACATCCGGGTCGGGAGCTGCGGGTCGGGGCTGGAGCAGCACCTCGAGGCAGGCCGGCTCGCCATCCAGCGCGCGAAGAGCGGCAGCCAGCCCGGGGTCGAGGGGACCTGGCCGCGCCCGGGCGCGAAGCTCGTCCTCGTCTTCGTGGGGGACGAGGACGACTGCTCGAGCCGCGCGGCGCAGCCGCTGGTGCTCAACGCCAGCGCACCCGGCGCGGACAGCTGCGTCTTCGACAAGCGCCGCGCGAGCGGGAGCCAGCACGTCCCGGTGAGCGAGTACGCCTCCTACTTCACGAGCCTCGTGCGCACCCCTGGCGGCGCGGCCGACCTGGCGGCGGCCTTCATCGTCGCGGGCGTGTCGTGCGCGGACGGCGGCTTCTCGCCCGCGGACGCGTGCACCGGCACCCCGCTCTGCCCCGTGGCCCCGTTCTGCTCCAGCACCGCGCCGGTCTGCGCCGGCGCGTACGCCGCCGGCGAGCGGTTCCACGCGCTCGCCGAGGCGTTCCGCGGGAGCGGCGTGCAGGTGGTCGAGGGCAGCGTGTGCGACGCCTACCCGCCGCGCACGTTCGGGCCGGTGCTCGCGGCCATCGCCGACCTGGCGCGCCCGCCGTCGTTCCTGACGCTCGAGACGCGCCCGGCGTCGAGCGACGTCACGGTCCTGCGGATCGGGCGCGCGGACGGCTCGACGCGCCGGCTCTGCGAGCAGGGCACGGACTGGTGCTTCGTCTCGTGCGAGGACCCGTCGTCGAGCCCGCGCTGCCTGGCGGACGGGGCCACCTCGAAGTGCATCGCCATCGCCCCCGCCAGCACCTGCCGCGCCAATCCCGGCGAGATCTACTCGGCCGACTACATCGGCATGCTCCCCGAGGAAGGCTGCGCGACCGCGGCGGACTGCGCCCGCGCGCTCGGGGACGGGGCGGACTGGGCCTGCTACACGCCCGCGGGGCAGGATCGGGGCACATGTGTGTGCGGCGGCTCTTGACGGCGTGCCGCGGACCCGGCGCGGGCGAGTGGGACTCTCGGTAAAGTCTGCGCGCGCGGGTGGCGCGTCCCGGTCCCTCGCCCGGGGGACGAGCGATCGGGGTACAGCCAAACCCGCCGGGAAGGCGGGCTCAATCGTCGTGCGACGTGGTACTTACGATCCGGGAACCCCGTCGCATGAGAGTGCTCGTCGCAGACGACAGCCCGACCATCCGGGCGGTGCTCCGGGCCTCGCTCACGGGGTGGGGGTTCGACGTCGTCGAGGCGACGAACGGCGAGGAGGCGTGGAACCGGCTGCAGGAGGCGGACGCGCCCAGCCTCGCGCTCATCGACTGGGAGATGCCGAACATCGAGGGCGTCGAGCTGTGCCGCCGCGTCCGCGCGCGTGAGGCGGCGGGCGCGCCGTACACCTACGTGCTCCTGCTCACGGCGCGCCGCGCGCGGCACGACATCGTCGCCGGCATGGAGGCGGGCGCGGACGACTACGTCGTGAAGCCGTTCGATCAGCACGAGCTGCGCGTGCGGCTCCGCGCCGGGCGGCGGATCGTGGACCTCCAGGCCGAGCTCTACCGGCTGCAGGAGATGTTCCGGGCGCAGTCCCGCACCGATCCGCTCACCGGCTGCCTCAACCGGCGCGGGATCACCGAGCGCCTCCTGGCGGAGATCTCGTTCGCCCAGCGCGATCGGCGGCCGCTCGGGGTCGCCGTGCTGGACATGGATCACTTCAAGCGGATCAACGACACCCACGGTCACACCGTGGGCGACGCCGTGCTCCAGGAGCTCGTCCGGCGGGTCACCGCGAGCACGCGCGCCTCGGACTCGTTCGGGCGGATCGGCGGCGAGGAGTTCCTCATCCTCTGGCCCGGGCTCTCGGGCGAGAGCTCGCGCGTCGCCGCCGACCGCGTCCGGCAGATGGTCGAGCGGACGCCGTTCCAGTTCGACGACATCGTCCTCTCCGCGACCGTGAGCCTCGGCGTCACGACGACGATGGGCGACGACACGCAGGAGACGATCGTCGAGCGCGCCGATCAGGCGCTGTACGCGGCGAAGGCCGCTGGCCGGAACCGCGTCGTGCTCCGGTAGGCGCAGCCCCGCCCGCTCCCCGCGCGCCCCTCCCGCGGCCGTGCAGACGGCCGCGTGCGCGGTGCGCCGTTCCTTGCCGGTCGGGGGCGGAGCGTCCAAGGTTCCTCCGGCACCCGGAAGCGCCGCCTCGCCCGCACGTCGTGGGCGTTCGTCCGGCACCGGGAACGAGAACCAGGGGGGAAGCGATGCGCTTCACGAGATGGATGGTGGTGGCGGGGATCCTCCTCGCCGGCAGGGCCGGCGTCGCGCAGGACGAGGCGGCGGCGGATGGTACGCCCGGGCCGACCGAGCTGTCGACCGGGAGCGCGGCGCAGGGGAAGACGGAGTCCATCCTCGTCACCGTGCAGAGCGTCGAGGACGACAAGATCACGGTGAAGGACGCTGCGAACCAGTCGCACGAGTTCGCGATCGACGAGAGCACGAAGTACGTGCAGGCGGGCAGGTCGTTGACGAAGGACGACATCAACGAGGGCGATCGCGTCCGGGCCGTGTTCGTCCAGCAGGACGACGGGACCCTCCAGGCGAGCGCGTTCCAGCTCGTGCGGTCGGCGAGCGGGGCCGCCACCGGCACCGGCGCGGGTGACGCCGCCACCGACACCGAGACCGGCACCACGGGTGACACGGGCATGGGCACCGGCGTGACCGGCGACACGGGCATGGGCACCGGCGCCACGGGCGACACGGGGATGGGCACCGGCGCCACGGGCGACACGGGGATGGGCACCGGCGCGACGGGTGACACGGGCATGGGCACTGGCGCCACGGGCGACACGGGGATGGGCACCGGCGCGACGGGTGACACGGGGATGGGCACCGGCGCGACGGGTGACACGGGGATGGGCACCGGCGCGACGGGTGACACGGGGATGGGCACCGGCGCGACCGGCGACACGGGGATGGGCACCGGCGCGACGGGTGACACGGGGATGGGCACCGGCGCCACGGGCGACACCGGCACCGAGTACTCCGAGTAGCGCGCTTCGAGGGGGGGAACGGACGGCGGCGCGCCCCAGCGCGGGCGCGGCCGCCGTCCGTTTTTTTGCGCCGGGCGCCGGCTCCCGGGATGCTCGGGCCTCACCCGGAGGCCCACCATGTGCCGAGCGAAGCCCACCTTCTGCACCATCCTCCCGCCGCACGTCATGCGCCGGCTCGCCGAGCGGGGGACGCGGCCCGTCCGGACCGCCGCGTACGACTCCGTCCGTCTGAGCGAGCGGCTCCGCGGCGCGCGCCTCGCCACGGCGGACTTCCTGCGCGCGGTGCCCAAGGGCAACCTGCGCCGCACGATCTACGACGCGGGCAACCGCGAGAGGCTCCCGGGGCCCATCGTCCGCGAGGAGGGCGGCCGCAAGCACCGCGACGCGCACGTCAACGAGGCATTCGCCGGCCTCGGCGCGGTGTACGACTTCTACCTCGAGGCGCTGGGGCGGAACTCGCTCGACGGCCGCGGGCTCGGGCTCGACGCCTCCGTCCACTTCGGGCGCGGCTACATGAACGCCTTCTGGGACGGGCACCAGATGGTGTTCGGCGACGGGGACGGCAAGGTCTTCGGCCCCTTCACGCGCCACGTGGACGTCATCGGGCACGAGCTGACCCACGGCGTGATCGGCTACGAGGCCGCGTTCGACTACGAGGACCAGCCGGGCGCGTTGCACGAGTCCTTCTCCGACGTCTTCGGCGCGCTGGTGCTCCAGCGGGCCCGCAGGCAGACGGCGAAGGAGGCGAGCTGGCGGATCGGCGAGGGGCTCCTCGTGAAGTACCCCAGGCAGGCGGTCCGCTCGCTCAAGGCGCCGGGCAAGGCGTACAAGAACGCGCTCCTGGGAGAGGACCCGCAGGTGGGCCACCTCCGCGAGTACTCCCCGGACGACTACCCGGACGACAACGGCGGGGTGCACGTCTTCTCCGGGATCCCGAACCACGCGTTCTACGTCGCGGCGATGGAGCTCGGCGGGTACGCGTGGGAGAAGGCGGGCCGGATCTGGTACCTCGCCCTCACCGACCTCCTCTCGCGCCGGGCGCAGTTCTCCGACGCCGCCCTCGCGACCATCGCCGCCGCGGATCGCCTCTTCGGCGACCAGGCGGCCCGCGCCGTCCGCAAGGGATGGGAAGCCGTCGGCGTCTCGGCCGCGCCGGCGCGCGCGGTGGAGGGGAAGGGGCGACGGAAGGCGGCGTGATCCGGAGCTTGCTGCTGGCGGAGCGCCGGTAGCGAGACGGTCCCGCACCCGTCTTCTCGCTTCTCTCGTCTCACGCTCCCCTCCGCAACCAAGCCCCCTCTCCCCTGTCAGTGGTGGGCGCCTGTAGTCATCGCCTCGCAGGAATTCTCGTCCCCATGCGAGCCGTTCGTCGGGAGGACTCCGGACGCTCCCTCGTCCGGTAGCACTCCGACCTACCATGAGGACAACTCTCCTACTCCTCCTCCTGACGGCCGCTGGTTGCTCCTCCGCAGATCGCGCCCTCGCCGGCACCGGCGCCGCCACCGAAACAGCCGCGACCCCGCCCGCCGATCCGGCCGATGGCTGCCGCGACCGGGCGCTCGAGGACGAGCCGCGCGGTCGAGGTCGGCTGAGCGGCCGCGCCGAGCGCGTCCGGCTCCTCTGCGAGCTCCGGGACGCCCTGGAGGCGCGCTACGTCTTCTTCCACCAGAAGCAGAGGCTGCTCGCGGCCGAGGGGCGGCCGCCCTTCGACGCGCGCCGGCACCTCGACGCGTGCATCGCGACCGAGCGGTCGATCGCCCGCGAGGACGAGCCGCTGCGGTTCGTCGACCGCTTCCGCCGGTGCGTCGCGGCCTTCGAGGACGGACACCTCTTCATGGCCATGCCGCGGTCGCTGCCGGTCGTCTCGCTGGGCGTCCGGCTGACGCTGGCCGCGGACGGGAAGGCGTACGTCTCGCACCGCGACCCCGGCGTCGCGCGGTGGCTCGAGGAGGAGAGCGCGCGGAGCGCGGATCAGCGCCTCGACGTCGGCGACGAGGTGGTCGCGATCGACGGGCGGCCGGTGGTGGACGCGATCGCCGATCTGGCGGAGGCCATCCCGGGGAGCTCCGCGGGCGCGCGGATCGAGCGCGCGGTGGACGCCCTCACTCGCCGAGACTTCCGGTACCCCGACCGGCGCGAGGCGACGTTCACCGTCGCGTCGGGCGCCGCGCTTCGGCCCGTGATCCTCCCCTGGTTCGTCGCGCCTCGCGCGGCGAACCACCCGCTCGCCGCGGGCTGGGTGAAGCGCACCGGCCTCGTCACCAGCGACCGGATCGACTGGCGGACCCCGAACCGCGGCCCCTGGCTCCGGGAAGGGGGCGTCACGGAGGGCCTGCTGCGCGGCGATCCGATCGTCGCGCCGGCCGACGCCGAGCGGCTCCGGGTGTACCGGGGCGACGGCAACCAGCTCGCGGCGCGCCTCGGGGAGGCCGCGAGCGACGGCCCCGCGGTCTGCTACGCGCAGCTCCTGTCGTTCCATACCCAGGGCCTCTCGGGCCCGGGCGGCAAGCGGCCGTTCGTGGAGGTCCTGCGGGAGTTCCTGCGCGGGTGCGCCGATCGCGGCCAGGATCTCATCCTCGACCTCCGGCAGAACGAGGGCGGGTACCTCTCGCACTCGTCCGCGCTGGCGGGCATGCTCACGCCGCGCGCCAGCATCTCGCCCGGCGGGGCGCTCGTGCTTCGCGCCACCGCGCAGAACGAGAAGGTGTACGAGGCCCGGTCGCCGTCGCCCATGCTGGGCGCCGCCTCGCAGCAGGCCCCCGGGCGCGTCCCCTCCGAGCCGGAGCAGATCCTGATGGCCATCCGCGACGCGCGGCGCGCGCGGACGGAGTTCACGCCGGCGTTCCTCGAGCCCCCGCTCTCCCCCAGCTCCGAGCTCGGCTTCGCGGGCCGCGTGGTGGTCCTCACCGGGCCCGGCTGCATGAGCGCGTGCGACCGGCTCTCCGCCATCCTGAAGCGCGCCCACCGCGCCCGCCTCGTGGGAGGGCCGACGGAGGGCGCCGGGGCGAGCCAGCAGGAGACGAAGGGCCACAGCGCGCGCTGGGCGGACGCGAGCGGCTCGATCGGCGTCTCGATCCCGAACGCCGCGATGGGCGTGCAGACCGAGGCGCTCGTGGGGCCGCGCCAGGCGACCGTGGAGCGGTTCTTCGAGGAGTACGCGTTCGAGAACCGCCCGGTGTCGCCGGACGAGCCGTACACGACGACGCTCGAGGACATCCTCGACCGCAACGCGGGCTGGCTGCGCGCCGCGCGCGCCGCGCTCCCGCGGGCCGAGCTGCCGCGGTGATCTCACGGGGGCTGCGCCCCGCCCTCCCCCGCGCTCCGCGCGGGGCCCCCGCCTGCGCAGCGCCCGCCTGCGCAGCGCCCGCCTGCCGGGCCCCACACCGGCGGTGAGGGAGGGGGGTGCCGCTCGCCGTGTCGTGGGCCTTAGCTTCCCTCCGGACGTCCTTCACGGAGGGGAACGAATGATCTCGATCAGGAAGTGGTGGCTCCGGGCTGCGCTCGCCGCGCTGCTCGCCTCGGGTACGCTCGCGTGCCCGAAGGGAGGGGGCGAGGGCTCGTCGGGCGGCGGCACCGGCGCCGGTGACGTCGGCGGGGGCGCGAGCGACACGGGCGGCGCCGGCGGCGGCGGGACGGGT
>JAEYOU010000244.1 GCA_023411405.1 Pseudomonadota bacterium
TCATCCACCAGCGAGCGCGAGTCTCAGGCCGGAGCGACCCGGGAGCCAGTTTCCGGCCGCGCCCAGATCCCGCGCATCCCCGCGCTCGCCACGATCGTCAGCCCGCGGTCCGCGGGGATCGTCTCCACACGGACAGTGCCGAATTCTCGCCTCCGGGGTCCGGAGGTGCCTGGCCGTACTACAAGAGCACCCGACGCCCAGCGCTGTGCTTCCCTGTAGTGTGCTTCCCGTCGCCGCCCCTCGACCTGGCAGGAAGAGCCGCACGTCGAGCTACGAGTGGTAGGCTGTCCCGGAAAAGGGGCTCCTTCACGCGGGTGGCGCTCGGCGTGGGCCTCGAGGGGGAACGCAACGTGAGCCACTTCTCGGTCATCGGCCTCCGCGTGGAGGGACAGGACGCGATGATGCGCCTCGTGGAGGCCGCCGCCAGCACGGCGGTCGACGCCGTTCCGACATTCCCCGGGCAGCACCTGCGGTGGACCGATCCCAGCGGCGCCGCGCTGGCCCTGCACCTCGACGGGCAGGCCATCGCGTGCGTGACGCCCTTCTTCGTCGCGCCGGAGGCGACACGGTGGCGGGTCCGGACGTCCTCTGCGCACGACGATCACGAGTGCGCCCACTGCGGCGGCGCCGACTGCGATCTCCTCGACGGCAGCGGCGAGATGGTCACGCGCTCGACCATCCAGTGGCTCCATTTCCAGCCCTTCCGTCGATGGCTGGCCGAACCTCGAGGTTTCTCGCTGCGCGTAGTGGCGTTCGCTCACCGCGCAGCGTTCTACGACGACTCGGCCGCGTTCGAGGCGGGGCAAGAGAGCTGGTGGCCTGGAGTGCGTGACCGCAAGGGACCCACCGGCCAGCCAATGGGATTCGCGGAGGAGTGCTTCCTGCCGGAAGGGATGTTCGGAGATGGCAAGGACGTCGGCGATGCAGCGACCGTGCTCTTCGCCGGCCGGGTGGAGCATGCCCGTACGGTCACCAACACCTTGACCGGTCTACAGTTCGAACACGCTCGGATCGCGACACTCCCAGGAGCGGTAGACGTCGTCTTCGACCGGTCGGAGGGAGCACCGGGAGCCGGCAAGCTCGCAGTCGTGCGCGCCTGGCTCGTCGGCCAACCCGACCTGGCGCCGCCTCCTCACGCGAAGGCGGCGCCACGCGGGTTCCTGCGCAGGCTCTTTGGCGCGTGAGCCCATCCGCCGGCAAGCCGAGAGGGCCTCGCTGACGCAAGGCCCTCTCGTTCCCTCCCGTGGATCCTAGCGGGCCACCACGGTCACCTGCGCGGTCGCGGTGGCGAACGCCGCACCCTTCGTGAGATGGAGCTCGGCGTCGGCGACGAACACCCCGAGCTTCGGGCTCCCGTTCTCGTCGAACGCTCCGGGGACGACGGGCAAGGACACGTCGAGCGCGTAGAGGGGGCCCGGCCCCATGCTCATGAGCGGCCCCACGGCCACCTGGACGTCGTCCCCCGCGGCCGTCAGCTCGATGCGGAGGTTCTGCCCGGAGAGGGCTTCCGCGAACTCCTCGTGCAGGATGGAGCTCGCCGGACCGCCGAACTGCACCACGACGGGCCCGGTGTCGATCGTGGTCCGGAACGTCGAGCGCTCGACGCGGGCGAAGTCATAGCTGATGGTGAATGGCACGGGCACGCCGGTGAGCGCGCCGAACGCGCGCGACGCGTTCGGATCCTCGCTCCCCTGGAGCTGCATGACGCCGGAGATCCATCCGCCGGAGTCGACCCCCATGCTCACGCTGGCGGCTCCCTGGAGCGGGAGCTTGAAGATGAACCGCACCGGAGTGTCCTCCTGGTCACGGACGACGATGCCGAGCGGGTTCGGAGAGACCAACTCGACGTCGACGTGGACCCCGGGGACGTCGGTCCGCTCGACGTGCCAGTCTCCCACGAGCGCGACGCTGTAGCTGCCCGCTCTCAAGGGAACGGCGACCGTGTCATCGGACGTCTCGGGGACGACCAGCGACTCGGGCCCCTCGAACTGAAGGGTCCACCCGACGAGCCGGTAGACCGCCCCATCCGTCCCGGTCCCACTCAGCGAGGCCAGGACCCGCCCCGTCCCCGTCTCAAACGACCCCTGCGGCTCCGACGGCCCGCACCCGGCGAGGAGTGCGGCGACGACGCCGAGACTCAGCCATGCTTTCATGAAGCCCTCCCTGGCCGGCGTGCACGCCGGCGGCGAATGGATGACGAGGGCATGCTGCTCGCCGTGTGATCGCACGAGGCACCCCCCCGGGCGGCAGGATACCGGTCGCCCCTGGGGGTGTGAAGTGCTTGCTTGCGGCGAGGCGACCTCGCAGCCGGAGCCCGGCGCATCAGGTGGAGGCGCGAACACCTCGAGTGAGCGTTCGATGGCCGCTCCGGCCTCTCCGACGATGGGTGTTCCCGCTGAAGCAGATCGACGCGCGCCTCGTACTGGCTCGGCGTCCTCCTTCGAGGCGAAGACGTACAGGTCGTCGGAGCAGACGAAGACGGATGGCTCGAGCGGCATCGCGCGGATCATCGCTCGACCGTCGAGAGAGTCCAGCGGAGCCAGGGCCGCGACCGGGGCTCGATCCGGCGTACCTCAGCTGGCAGCACCCTCGACCGCCGAGTACACCCTGGCTCGATGAAGGCGCTCACCGTCCCGCTCTTCGTGATCACCGCAGCCGCCGAGATCGGCGGCTGCTACCTCGTGTTCCTCTGGATGCGCGGCGGACGCTCGCCCCTGCTCCTCGGCGGCGCGGCCGCGGCCCTGGCGGTCTTCGCCTGGCTGCTCTCGTTCCACCCCGTCGCGGGCCGCGCCTACGCTGCGTATGGCGGCGTCTACGTCGCCTCGGCCGTCGTTTGGGGCTGGCTCGTCGAGCGTCACCCGCCGGACCGCTGGGACCTCATCGGCGCGGCCGTGTGTCTCGTCGGGATGGCCATCATCACCTTCGGCCCGCGATCCTGACAGGTAGACTGGGGCCCGCCGCGAGGCCATGACCATCCTCCCTTTCGGACCCGAGGAGGTTCGAGTCGCGGCGGATCTCCGTCATCGACTCGAGAGCCAGGGCCAGGCGATCGGCATGGCCGACTACATGATCGCAGCGGTGTGCATCGCCAACGACGGGGTCCTGCTCACACGGAACCGAAGGCACTTCGAGCACGTCGAGGGGCTCAAGCTCTCTGCCGTCACGGAACAGTGACCCGCGTACGTCCTCGTCCCGGCCCGGCGGTCTCGCCCGAAACGACAGTCTCGGACCTTGCTTCACCTGCGTGACGTTTCGATGGCATGGCTCCACTCCGGTTGTGTCCGGATCGGAGTCATCGTAGAAAGCCGATATGGCAACCCCGCCCCGGTCGGTGTGTCCGCCCCCGTCGCGCGGCCCGAAGGAGCCGGACCTCCGGCCCGTCGAGGGACGAGAGGCCGATGAGGAGCTCGCCACCCTCTGCAAGGCGGTGGGGCATCCCACCCGCGTGCAGATCCTCCGGCTCCTCGCGCGGCGGGACTCCTGCGTGTGCGGCGACATCGTCGACGAGCTGCCGCTCGCCCAGTCGACCGTCTCGCAGCACCTCAAGGTGCTCAAGGGAGCCGGGCTGATCCGTGGAGAGATCGACGGTCCTCGCGTCGGGTACTGCCTCGAACCCAGCTCGCTCCGTCGCCTGCGAGCGCTCGTCGGAAGCTTGTAGGAGCGCACCGTGTCCCAACCCCAGGCCCTGGCATCCGCCGGCGTCGCCCGCCGGCTCTCCTTCCTCGATCGCTACCTGACCCTCTGGATCTTCCTCGCCATGGGCGCGGGCATCGGCCTCGGCTGGGCAGTTCCGGAGGTGGTCCCCGCCCTCGACCGGCTCAGCGTCGGCACCACCTCCATCCCGATCGCCGTCGGCCTCATCCTGATGATGTACCCGCCCCTGGCGAAGGTCCGGTACGAGGAGCTGCCGCGCGTCTTCCGCAATGGCAAGGTGCTCGGGCTCTCGCTCGTCCAGAACTGGATCGTGGGCCCGCTGCTCATCTTCGCGCTGGCGGTCGTCTTCCTGCGCGATCGGCCCGAGTACATGGTCGGGCTCATCCTCATCGGGCTGGCCCGCTGCATCGCCATGGTCATCGTCTGGAACGACCTGGCCAAGGGCGACACCGAGTACTGCGCCGGCCTCGTCGCCTTCAACTCCATCTTCCAGGTGCTCTTCTTCTCGGTCTACGCCTGGCTCTTCATCACCGTGCTCCCGGGGTGGCTGGGACTGCGCGGCGCCGAGGTCCACATCACCATCGGCCAGATCGCCCAGAGCGTGTTCATCTACCTGGGCATCCCGTTCCTGGCCGGCATGGCCAGCCGGTTCGGGCTCCGGGCGCTCAAGGGAGAGGAGTGGTACCGGAAGGTCTTCCTCCCGCGCATCTCGCCGATCACGCTCGTCGCGCTCCTCTTCACGATCGTGGTGATGTTCTCGCTCAAGGGCGAGACCATCGTCCAGGTGCCGCTGGACGTCGTCCGCATCGCCATCCCGCTGCTCGTGTACTTCGTGGCGATGTTCTTCGTCTCGTTCTTCATGAGCCGGAGGGTCGGCGCCACCTACGGTCAGACGGCGACGCTCTCCTTCACCGCCGCCTCCAACAACTTCGAGCTGGCCATCGCCGTGGCGGTGGCGACGTTCGGGATGGCGCACGGCGCGGCGTTCGCCGCGGTGATCGGGCCGCTCGTGGAGGTGCCTGTGCTGATCGGGCTCGTCGGCGTCGCCCTCAAGCTCCGCGACCGCTGGTTCCCCGGTGAGACGGGGGAGATCGCCAAGGTCGCACACTGTGCCGGCGCCACCGAGAGCCGTACCGCGAGGAGGAGTCCATGAACGCAGACTGGGAGCAGGAAGCAGCGCAGCTCCGGGGGGCACGGCCGCGGCACGTGCTCTTCCTGTGCGTCGCCAACTCCGCGCGCAGCCAGATGGCCGAGGGCATCGCGCGTTCGCTCGCCCCTGCCTCGGTGCGGATCTCGTCCGCGGGGTCGAGGCCGTCGCGCCTCAACCCGTTTGCGGTGAGGGCGCTCGCCGAGATCGGGATCGACATCAGAACGCACCACTCGAAGAGCGTGGACGAGATCCCGCCGGGCGACGTCGAGGCCGTCGTCACCCTCTGCGCCGAGGAGGTCTGCCCGGTCTTCCTGGGCAAGGCGCTGCGCGTGCACTGGGGGCTCCCCGATCCGGCCGGCGCCGGGAAGAGCGACGAGGAGCAGCTCCAGGCGTTCCGGGACGTGCGCGACGAGCTGCGCCGGCGGTTGAGTCGGGTCTTCGGCGCCTGAGGGGCCCGGTGCCCGACCCCTGCCCCGTGAAGGCGATCACGGGGCGGGACACGCGCAGCTCACCGCCCGCGCTCCGCGATCCACTGCACCGCGCCGGTCGTGGTCAGCTCCCCGATGATCGAGCGCTTCTCGGCGATGCCACGGGCGCGCGCGCGGCGGCGGCCGAACCACCTCTGGGCCCGGTGGAGGGCCCGCAGCGGTCGGCTCGCCCAGCGGCCGAGGAGCCGCAGCGGGCCGACCCAGGCCATCTCGGGCACCGACGCGAGGACGTCCCAGCCCGGCGAAGGGAAGATCGCGCGGGGCGTGAGGCCGGCGTCGAGGAGCAGCTCGAGCGCGCCGTACGCCGTGAGGTGCTCGTGGCTCGCGTCGTGCCAGGGCTCCATGAACGACGCCGCCGCGAGCCAGAGCCCGCCGGGCCGGAGCACGCGTCGGACCTCCTGCGCCGCGCGGACGGGGCACGCGAGGTGCTCGACGACGCCCGAGCAGTAGACCGCGTCGACCGACGCGTCGAGGAGCGGGAGCCAGTGCGCGTCGGCGATGACGTCGGCACCGCCGAACTCGCGGAGCCAGCGCTTGACCCGCGTCTTGGAGACGTCGGTGCCGAGGTAGCGCAGCCCGCGATCCTCCGCCCAGGCGCGGACCTGACCGCCGCCGCAGCCGATCTCGAGGAGGCTGGACCCGGCCGGCAGCGCGGCGAGCGCGCTCGCGTGCGCGGGATCCATCGGGTAGGGGAGGCCTGCACGGTCCAGCGTCGCCGGCGGCCGCCGCAGGACGGTCGCCCAGGCCTCCTCGCGCTTCTCGGAGCGTGACCGGGGAAACGTGAAGGCCACCACCGCGACCTCGCCGGCGGAGGGCAGGAGCGCGGGCGCGCCGTCCTGCGAGGCGAAGGCGAGCCCGCAGACGCCGCAGCGCGCGAGCTGGTCGAGCCTCGTGTGACACGCGGGGCAGGCGAGGACGCTGCGCCACCACGGTTCGGTCAGGCCTGAGAGAGCGCGGAGCCTCCCCGCGAGCGGTGGCGTGGTCGTGGACACGCGGCGCAGAAGAGCGCTCCCTCCCCGCGCCGTCCAGACCCACTACCAGGACGCACCGTCGAGGTAGGCTCTGAGAGGCACCACGCGTTGACCAGCGTCAACCCGCTGGCCAGTCACTCCCGCCCCTCAAGCAGGCACGGCGGCGTGCCCGGCTCCGGACGTGTGCCCCGCCATGAACGCGCCCAGGGCGCTCGCGTCGGCGCCGGCCGCGGGCGTCTCGTGCACGATGCGCCCCTGGACCATGACGAGGATGCGATCGGAGAGCTCGAGCAGCTCGTCGAGGCCCTCGCTCACGAGCAGCACGGCCGCGCCGGCGGCGCGCGCCGCCCGGATCCGCCGGTGGACCTCGGCCACGGCGGCGAAGTCGAGCCCGAACGCCGGGTTGGCGGCGATGAGCACGGACATGGGCGCGGAGAGCTCGCGGGCCAGCACCGCGCGCTGGATGTTGCCGCCGGAGAGCGTCGCGATGGGCGCGTCGGGGCCGCGCGACCTCACCTGGAACTCGGCCATGAGCCGCTCCGCGTGGGCGCGGATCTCGCGATGACGGAGGAGCCCGCCGCGCGCCAGCGGCCGCACGTCGAACGTCCGGAGGGCGAGGTTGTCCGCCAGCGAGAGGTCGCCGACGCAGGCGTTTCGCAGCGGCTCCTCGGGCAGGCTCGCCACCCCGTGCCGCCGCATCTCCGCGCGCGTGGCGGCGTACGGCGCGCCGTGGATGCGGACCTCGCCCTGGGAGGGCGAGCGCTGGCCGACGAGCGCCTCGACCAGCTCGCGCTGGCCGTTGCCGGAGACGCCTGCCACCCCGACGATCTCGCCGGCGCGCACCTCGAGGCTGACGTCGCGGG
>JAEYOU010000423.1 GCA_023411405.1 Pseudomonadota bacterium
CGGACGAGAAGATCGCCCGGGCGATCCGCGCGGTGTTCGACCTCACGCCGCGGGCCATCATCGAGGGCCTGGACCTGCTCCGGCCGATCTACCGCCGGACCGCCGCCTACGGCCACTTCGGCCGGACGGAGAAGGCCTTCACCTGGGAAGCGACGGACAAGAAGGACGCCCTGCGCGACGCGGCGGGCATCAAGATGAAGGCGGTCGCGGGGTAGTTCCTCCCGACCCGAGCCCGAGCCCGAGCCCGCCGCGCGGTGGTGAGCAAGGCCGCTCACCCTGAGCCTGTCGAAGGGTGAGCCTGTCGAAGCACGAGCGGTGACGTACGCCGCCTCCGCGCCTCCGCCCGGCCGGCTCTCTTGCTGGGGGCCAGGTGAGGCTCGGCCCCCAGACCCCCGCTCGCTCCGGAGCATGCTCCCGCAAGCCCCTGCGCTCGCATCTGCGCGCCGTGCAGTTCCTTGTGCGGGCAGGTGGGCGCCACTGCGTCGCGTGGATTCTGTCGTGGCGGGCGCCCTAGAATGTCCCGGATGGGTGTGCCCCGCCGCGGCGCCAGAACGCGCTCCTCCCGACCGACGGTAGGGCTCCTCATCAACAGCACTCGGGACGCCTATCAGCGCGCGCTCTGGCAGACCGTCTCCTCGGAGGCGGCTCGACTCGACGTGAACCTGCTCTGCTTCGTGGCGGGGCTGTTCGGGGGCGGTTACCGGAACCTGGCGCACGACCTCATCGACCCGGAGCAGATCGACGTCCTGCTGGCGGTCACCTCGGCGGTGGGCGGCGAGCTCTCCCACGAGGAGCTGGTCGCCGAGTTCGCCCGGTTCGGACCCATCCCGCTCGTCAGCATCGGGATCGAGCTCCCGGGCGCCGTGAACCTGTTCGTGGACGGCGGCCCCGGGATCGAGCGCGCCGTGGATCACCTCGTGACGGCGCACGAACGCCGTCGCATCTGCTTCATCCGCGGCCCGGCGAACCACCCCGAGGCCGAGCTCCGCTACGCGGCGTACCGGCGGGCGCTGGAGCGGCACGGACTGCCGCTCGAGCCGGGCCGGGTCTTCCTCGGAGACTTCGACCGGAGCGCGGGCGTTCACGCGGCCCGCGCCTTCCTCGAGCGCGGCGTCCCGTTCGACGCGATCCTCGCCGCGAACGACTACATGGGGCTGTACGCGTTGCGCGAGCTGCAGCGGCGCGGGATCCGCGTCCCCGAGGACGTCGCCGTGGCCGGCTTCGACGACATCCAGGACGCGGCCTGCGTCGAGCCCATGTTCACGACCGTCCGTCAGCCGCTGGCCGAGCTGGCGCGCGAGGCCATGCGCTGGGCGGTGCGGCGCGCGGCCGGGGAGGATGGGCCGGGGGCGATCCGGCTCCCGGCCGACTTCGTGGCGCGTCGCTCCTGCGGCTGCTTCCCCGGGCTCGACGCGGTGGCGGGGGGCGCGCCGGCGTCCGGGGCGCTCGACGCCGTCGCGGACCCGGTGCGCGCCGCGCGCGCCCTCGAGGAGCGGTTCCCGGACCTCGGGTGGCGCATCGGCGTCCCGTCCTGGGCCGCGGAGCTGGCTCATTCCCTGGGGGTGAGTCCCGGGGACGGCCCGCATCCGTTCCTCACCGCGCTCGATCGGCTGCTCGTCCGTACGGAGATGACGGCGCTCCCCGCGGAGACGTGGTTCGAGGTGACGGCAGCGTGCCTGGGCGTGCGGCCACCCGAGGTGGGCACCGGCCGGCCGACCGTGGATGCCTTGCGCGACGGCGTCGAGCGCCTGGTGGCGAGCCGCCTGCAGCAGGCGCACGTGCGAGAGCGGACGCGCGCCGCCGAGCAGGCGGAGATCCTGCAGATCATCGCGGACCGCGGCCACGTGGATCAGCGCGACATCCGCGAGGTGCTCGCCGACCAGCTGCCGCAGCTCGGCGTGACGCGGTTCCTCCTCTGCCGGTACAGGGACACGAGCCGGCGCGAGGCTGCGCTCGCCCTGGAGCTGGGTCCGGATGGGAAGGCGGCGTGGGGCCCTTCGGGCGAATTCCGGCCCGCGCGGGCGTTCGTGCCCGCGCCCGCGCCCGAGCGCCGCGCGTCCTGGGTCATCGCCCCCCTCATCCACCCCGACGACCGCGCCGAGCACTGGGGCTTCCTCGTGAGCGAGCAGGCGGGCCTCCTGCCCCTGGTGCACGAGAGCCTGGCCGTCCACGTCACCACCGCCCTCACGATGAGCGAGCTCCGCGAGCGCGAGCGCGCGCACGCCGGCGTCCTGGAGGCGACGGTGGAGGCGCGCACCCGCGAGCTGCGCACGGCACAGGGCCAGCTCCTCGAGCTCGCGCGCCACGCGGGCATGGCCGAGGTCGCGGTGGGCGTGCTCCACAACGTCGGGAACCTGCTCAACAGCGTGAGCGTGTGTGCCGAGCAGATCGCGGCCACCAGCCAGGGGCCGGCGCTCGACGGGCTGGAGCGCGCGAACGCGCTCTTCGCCGAGCACGCGGGGGATCTCGCCTCGTTCTTCGCCGCCGATCCGCGCGGGCCGCGCCTCCCCGCGTACTACGCCGCGCTCGGCGCCGCCATGCGCGCGGACCGCGACCGGATCGCCCACGAGCTGGCGGATCTTCTCGAGAGCATCTCGCTCGTGCGCGACACGGTCCGCGGCCTCCAGGACCTGGCCCGCGGTGAACGGGAGTGCCAGGCGTCCGAGCCGATCAACCCGGCGGAGCTCATCGAGAGCGCGCTGCGCATCCAGGACGCCAACCTGGCCACGGGGGGCGTCCGGGTCGAACGGGCGCTCGTCCCGGGCCTCCGCCTCCGGGTGCACCGGGCGAAGGTGGTTCACGTGCTGGTCAACGTCATCAAGAACGCGCTCGAGGCGATGCGCAGCACGCCCCCGGAGCGGCGCCGGCTCCGGGTCGAGCTCGCGCCGCTCGGCGCGGGCGCCTGCGTGCGCATCACGGATGCGGGGGAAGGGATCCGCCCGGAGGATCGCGACCGCATCTTCGACTACGGGGTCACCACGAAGCCCGACGGGTACGGGTTCGGGCTGCACACCTGCACGAAGGTGATGGCCGAGCTGGGCGGGACCATCACCGCCGAGAGCGCGGGGCCGGGGATGGGAGCGACGTTCACGCTCGTGTTCCCGGCGGCGCCCGAGGCCCCTGCTTGAGCCCTCGCCTCACCGCAGCCCCGTGATCGTGGACACCTTCGGGACGGACCGGGTGAGCGGACTCGTTTCCGGACCGTGAAGGTCCGCTCGTGCTGAGCCTGTCGAAGCACGAGCGGTTCCGGTCGCGGCCGTACGCCGCCTCCGCGCCTCCGCCGCGGCCCCCGCTCGCTACCGCGTGCGCGCGGCGGGGGTGGCGGTACGCGCGCGAAGCCATGAGGTCCGGTTGGGCGGGCGCGCCAAACTTGCCGGCCACCTCCGCTCGCTGCGCTCGCGGGTGGCCGGCTCCGGACAGAGGCGCGCCCGCTGCGTCGAGCCCACTCCGCGCGCGGATGCCGTTCTGCGGGGCTGCGCGCCCGCGGTGTACCGCTCCGCGGGGGCCGGGCTGCGGCGCTCCGGCGGCTGTGGCGCGTGCGTGTTGCGTGTTGCGTGCGGCGTGCTGCTTCGGCGGGATGGTGCCGCTGGGTGCCCGCTCGCGCTGAGCAGCTGTGAGGACCCCTCGGGGCGCCCGCGGTCACCACAGCCTGTGCAGACCGAGCGTCACGTCGCCCGGCTCGGTCCCTTCCACGAGCACGACCTGCGCGACCCCGTCCTCGCCGACGTCGATGCGGAGCGTCTGGCTTCGGTGGATCGGGAGGCCCTTGGTCCCGTGCTCCCGGACCTTCGCGATCTCCTCCTCGGTGAGGTCGCCCGGGTCGTGGAGCTGCCTGCGCTCGTGCGTGGAGCGGATCGGGACCGAGAGCGGGCACCGGGGCGCCTCGCTGGCTGCGCCGAGGATGCAGATCGTCTCGGTCTCCGTCTCCTCGAACGAGACCTCGTTCACGCCGAGGTCCTCGTCGTGCGAAGCGGCGCGGACGCGGAACCAGAGCAGGTTGTGGGCGCCCACCGACTCGCGGTGCGCGGAGACGCCCCCGAACTGGCCATGCCGACCGAAAGCGCCCGGGCTCCAGAGCTCCGCCAGCCGGCCCGCAGCCGACCATGCGTCGCCGCGGGCCTGGAGCAGGAACAGGTACTCCATCCCGCCCACCCGGAGCTCGAGCACCCGCAACCCGGGCTCCGGGACCTCGGCTCCGGCACGCTTCTGTTCGCAGAGTTCGCGCGCGGCGGTGAGCTGTCGCGCGAGCGCCGCCTTCGACGCTCGCGCTCCCGGGGCCGCCTGCACACGTGTCGAGGACGACGCACCGGCGACGACGATCGCCAGGATCACGAGCGTTCCGGCCATTCGAGGCCTCCCCACGCGACCAAGAGCAGGGCGCGTGCCAGGCTCACCGCAACCCCGTGATGTTCCCCTCCGCGTCCACGTCGATGTCCTCGGCCGAGGGCCGCGTGGGGAGCCCGGGCATGAGGCGGATGGCGCCGTTGAGCACGGTCACGAAGCCGGCGCCGGCGGCGAGGCGGACCTCGCGGACGGGGAGGCGGAAGCCGGTGGGGTTCGGGCCGAGCGCGGGGTCGTGCGAGATGGAGAGGTGCGTCTTGGCCATGCACACGGGCAGCCGGCCGAAGCCGAGCCGCTCGAGCTCGGCCACGTCGTCGGCGGCGCTGCGCGCCCAGTCCACGCCAGCGGCGCCGTAGACGCGGGTGGCGATCGTCTCCACCTTCTCCTGGAGCGACGCCTCGTCGCGGTAGAGGAACCCGAACCCGGGCGCGCCCTCGGCGGCGGCGGTGGCGACGGCGCGGGCGAGGTCGGTCGCGCCGGCGCCGCCGTCGGAGAAGTGGCTCGAGATCGCGAACGCCCGCGCGCCCCCGGCGACCGCGGCGTCGCGGACGGCGGCGCGCTCGGCCTCGGTGTCCGTGGGGAACGCGTTGAGCGCGACCACCGCGGGCACCCCGAACGTGCGGAGGATCCCGAGGTGCCGGACGAGGTTGGCGCAGCCGCGCCGCACGGCCTCGGCGTCGGTGGTCTTCGCGTCGCCGCCGCCGTGGCAGCGGAGGGCGCGCACGGTGGCGACGAGCACCGCGGCCGAGGGGCGGAGCCCGCCGACGCGGCACTTGATGTCGAAGAACTTCTCGCCGCCGAGGTCGGTCGCGAAGCCGGCCTCGGTGACGACGAGGTCCGCGAGCCGCAGCGCGAGCCGGTCGGCGAGGATCGAGCTGTTCCCGTGGGCGACGTTGCCGAAGGGGCCCGCGTGGACGAAGACCGGCGAGCCCTCCAGCGTCTGCATCAGGTTGGGCTTGACCGCGTCCACGAGGAGCGCGGCCATCGCCCCGGCGGCCTTCAGGTCGCCGAGCGTCACCGGCGCGCCGCCGCTCCCGCGCGCGACCACGATCCGGGCGAGCCGCGCGCGCAGGTCGGCGAGGTCGGAGGAGAGCGCCAGCACCGCCATCACCTCGGAGGCGGCGGTGATGATGAACTCGCCGTCGCGCTCCGGCCCGTCTTCCTTGCCGCCCCGCCCGATCCGCACCTGCCGGAGCACGCGGTCGTTCATGTCCAGCGTCCGGGGCCAGCGGATCGTCTCCGGCCCGATCGCGAGCGCGTTCCCGCGCGCGAGGTGGTTGTCCAGCATCGCCGCGCCGAGGTTGTGCGCCGCCGCCACGGCGTGGAGGTCGCCGGTGAGGTGCAGGTTGAGGACCTCGTTGGGCGCGACCTGGGCGCGCCCGCCGCCCCCGCCGCCGCCCTTCATCCCGAACACGGGCCCGAGCGAGGGTTGACGGAGCGTGAGCGCGGCCCGCTGCCCGAGCCGGCGGAGGCCGTCCACGAGGCCCACCGCGGTGGTCGTCTTCCCCTCGCCGGCGGGGGTCGGCGTGATCGCGGTGACGAGGACGAGCTTGCCCTCCGGCGCGGAGGCGAGCCGGCCCCACGCGTCGCGGCCGATCTTCGCGGCGAAGCGGCCGTACGGCTCGAGCTCGCCGGGGTGGAGCCCGAGCTCCTCGCCGAGCTGCTGGATCGGGCGGAGACCATTCCTGTCCACGCCGTTGGTCGGTGGGCCCACGGTGACCTCCTGCGCCGAGCGCTGTGGGCGTCGATTATGCGCCAGCGCGTGGGGTTCGTACACCGGGCGACCGGAGACCGCGGCGCCCGCCGTGTGCGCCGGTGTCCGGCACCGCACCGCCGAGCGAACCGAAGGAGCATGGGGTGAGACACGGTCTCTCACGCCGGCGCGCCGCCGCAGCGGGAGCCGCTCAGCTCCGGCCCGGGCTCACGGCGACCGGCTCGCGCGGCAGCTCGAGCGTGAACGTGGCGCCGAGGTTCGGGCCGGGGCTGCTCGCGCTGATCGACCCGCCGAGCTGCTTCGCGTACACGGCGCAGGTGTGCAGCCCGAAGCCATGCCCGTCGGGCTTGGTCGTGAACCCGAACGAGAACAGCTTGTCGAGGTCCCCGGGATCGATCCCCTTGCCGCTGTCGGTGATCCGGATGCAGACGCGCTCCGCGCCGACCGGCTCGATCACCACGCGGAGCAGGCGCCGGCCCTCCTCGGCGTCCCGCATCGCCTCCACCGCGTTCTTCACGAGGTTGACGAGCACGTGGAGGAGCTTGGACCGATCGCTGACCACCGCCTGCGACCCCTCCGCGTCGTCGACCTCGACCACGACGCCGTGGCGCTCGAGCGAGGGACCCTGGGTGTGCACCGCCGCCGCGAGGAGCGCGCGCAGGTCGAGGCGCTCGGGCAAGAGCGGGTTGTGCCCCTCGCGCGCGAGATCGTGAAGGCCGCGGATGGTGTCGCGGGCGAGCTGCACCTTCTCGAGGAGGAGCTGCGCCTCCTCCACCATCGCCGTCCGCTCCTGGGCGAGCTGGGCGCTGGCGCGGCCGAGGTACTCGGCCAGGAGCGGCGCGCGCGCGTCCCGGGCGAAGAACCCCGGGAGGTCGTCGCGGTGCGCGGTGATGAGCTCGACGGCGCGGCACAGGCCCGCCGCGGTGGCGGCGCCTGCGGACGTGGCGATCTGCTCGGCGCAGACGCTCACGGTGTTGAGGACGTTGCCGACGTTGTGGAGGGTCCCCACGGCGAACTCGGCCATCCCGGCCTGGCGCGCCGTGTCGACGAGCTGGTGCTGCTGCTCGCGGAGCTTGGCCACGAGCCGGCTCATGCTGAACACGGTGCTGATGTAGTCCATCAGCACCTCGTAGCCGTAGCCGTTCATGGATCCGACGTCGCACACCGCGAAGCCGATCGGCCCCTCCGGCGACTCGATGGGCAGGACGGCGTGCGCGCGCCGGCGACCGGGCGTGAACCGGCCCGGGACGAGCTGGCGCGCGGCGAACGTCGGGCGGCCCTCCAGCTCCGCGACCCCGTCGAGGTCGCGGTGGACGACGAGCGCCGCCTCGCGGAGCTCCGGATCCACGTAGCGCGCGAGGAAGAAGCTCCGGACGCCGAGCACCTCGAGCGCCGGGATCAGGTTGCGGACGAACGCGTCCTCCGGGAACGGGAACGGCTGCACGAGGCGGTGCAGCACGCGGGTCTCGTACTCGGCGCGGCCACGCCTCCGCATCTGCGCGCCCGCCGAGACCGAGGCGATCACCGGCGAGGCCGCCTCTCGCAGCGCGTCGAGGCGCGCCGCCGCCGCCGGCGCCCGCGCCGCGGTGAGCGCGATCGCCACCCGCACGACCCGGAACCACTCGGACGGATCCGGGTCCACCTCCGCGCTCCGCGCGACGAGGCTCTCGAGGACGCGCAGGAGCGCCGGGTCGCGGGCCGGCTCCGGCGTGGCGAGCGCCTCGGCGAGCTCCGCGGCCCAGGTGGGAACGCCGACGCTGGCGCCGAACCCGGGGAACGCCGCCTCGAGGTCCCGGCGCACGCCTTCCGCGAGGGGTCCGCCCTCCTCGCGGAGGATGGGGGTGGCCGCGCGCGCGCTGGAGCCGGGGCAGCCGCAGCTCCGCCGTACGACCAGCTCCGTCGGCACGAGCACGTCCGGCCCGACCGCCTCGCCGCGCGCCAGCGCCAGCGCGCGGCGCATCGCCAGCCCGACCATCTCCGCGAACGGCTGCCGCACCGTGGTGAGCGGCGGGACGGCGCTGGGTGCGTCGGCGACGTCGTCGAACCCGCAGACGGCCACCTGGCCGGGCACGTCGACCCCCCGCCGGCGCAGCTCGTCGAGCGCCGAGAGCGCCATGAGGTCGTTGGACGCGAGCAGCGCGTCGTAGGTCGCCCGGCGGTCCGCGAGCGTCCCGATCGCGCGCGACCCGGCGTCCGGTGACCAGTCGCCGTCGACGAGGAGCGCGGGGTCGAGCGGCAGCCCGTAGCGCCCCAGGGCCGCGCGGTACGCGTCGAACCGCAGGGCGGCCTCGCGGCTGTGCGAGGGGCCGCCGACGAAGGCGACCCGGCGGCGCCCGTGGTGGCCGACGAGGTGCGCGACCGCCAGCGAGATGCCCGCGGCGCCGTCGGCCGACACGCTCGACACGCCCGGGAGCGGCTCGGAGAGGCTCACCACCGGGATGGGCGCGAACCGCGGGACCAGCGCCGCGACGCCGTCCGGACCGGACAGGTGGCCGACCGAGGGCGTCAGCAACACCGCCGCGTCCACGGTCTCGGGCCTGACGAGATCGAAGAGCGAGGACCGATCGAAGGTCGACTGCCGTCGCGACTCCTCGCCGAGCGCGCCGCCCAGGAAGCACAGCAGGTCGACGTCGAGCTCGGCCGCGGCCCGGGTCACGTTCTTCCAGACCATCGCCTCGTAGCCGTTGAAGACCGAGTTCAGCAGGAAACCGATGATGGGGCGGCGGCCGTCGGGGGGGCGCATGCTGATGGCGACAGTCTACCCGGCCCGACGCGCGGGCCTGCCATCCACGACGAGCCCCCGGGGCATACCCGGGGGAGCACCTTCCCCGCGGGGGTGCACGGCCGCCGGGGAGGCGCGCGTCGCTCCGGTCCGGGAACTTGGAGTTGATCCGCGCCGCCCCGCGTGCGATCCCACCGCCATGAGGGCGGTGGTCCAGCGGGTGACGCGCGCGGAGGTCCGCGTCGAGGGCAAGGCGACCGGGACCGTCGGCAAGGGCCTGCTCGTCCTCCTCGGCGTCGCGAAGGGCGACGGCCCCGACGACGCGCGCGCGATGGCCGACAAGCTCGCGGGCCTGCGCATCTTCGAGGACGCGGAGGGAAAGATGAACCTCGCGCTCGCCGACGTGGGCGGGGGCGCCCTGGTCGTCTCGCAGTTCACCCTCCTCGGCGACGCGCGCAAGGGGAACCGCCCCGGGTTCAGCGACGCCGCACCGCCCGAGGAGGCGAACGCGCTCTACGAGGCGGTGTGCGGCCACCTGCGCGGCCGCGGCCTCCCGGTCGGCACGGGCGTCTTCCGCGCCGAGATGGAGGTCGAGCTCGTGAACGACGGGCCGGTGACGATCCTCCTCGACACCCGCAAGCTCTTCTGACCCGATCCACCCGAGGTGAACATGTCCGACTGCCTGTTCTGCAAGCTCGTCGCCGGCCAGCTCCCGGCCCGGATCGTCCACCAGGACGACGACACCGTCGCCTTCGAGGACATCAACCCGCAGGCGCCGACGCACCTGCTCGTCGTCCCGAAGAGGCACATCCCGACCCTCAACGAGCTCTCCCCCGCGGACGACGCCATCGCGGGCAAGCTCCTCCGGGTCGCGGCGGGGCTCGCCGCCGAGCGCGGGATCGCCGTCGAGGGCTGGCGCGCGGTGTTCAACACGAACCGCGGCGCGGGGCAGACCGTGTTCCACATCCACCTGCACCTGCTGGGCGGCCGGGCGATGACCTGGCCGCCGGGGTAGCGGCGTGCGAGGGGATCGGCCGCGCCGCAGCGCGCTCTACGTCCCTGGTTCGAACGCGCGCGCCCTCGAGAAGGCGCGCGCCCTCCCCGCCGACGCCGTGATCCTCGACCTCGAGGACGCCGTGGCGCCGGCGGCGAAGGAGACCGCGCGGACCCAGGCCCTCGC
>JAEYOU010000247.1 GCA_023411405.1 Pseudomonadota bacterium
GGCGGCGCTCGTCCCCGCGTTCGGAGGGTCGAGGCCCGCCGAGGCGCTCGAGCGCGCGCTCCGCGGGATCGCGGCGCGCTACGGAGCGCGGACGGCGGAGGTGGTGGCGATGCAGCTCGAGTATCCGGGCGGTGCGGCGGCACGGCGGTGACGGCGTGGCGCGGCCGCGGGCCCGCTCCTCCGCCCGCGCCGGCGCTCCGTCAGAACTCCAGCTTGAGCGTCCCGCCGTCGTCCGGGCGGGAGCGCCAGGCGTTCCAGCCGAGCACGACCGCGGTCAACGCGAACGCCGCTGCGCCGCCCGCGGCGAACCGGGCGTTGGTGCGGGAGCGGGTGCCCTGCGCGTTGAGCTCGTAGAAGCGCACCTTGCATGCGCTGGATGGTTGGCGCACCGTGAACTTCCGTTACAATGCGGAAAGCCGACGCGAAGCTCAACAGCCGCGCGGGAGAGGGGATCCATGGAGGACAGGGTTGAGTTCTTCATGTACCGAGCGACGGTACATCCGCACCCGAAGGAGCCTCTGTTCGCCTCCAAGGAACCGAAGCCCGAGATCCTTCGTGCCACGATCATGGAGGCGGCCACGGCCACGTCGAGTCGTGGGGGAAGATGGCATGTCGGGAACGTCGCCCCCGTCGGGACAGGTGCTCTGAGCTTCCGGCTGGGGCGCCTGCGCAACACTTCGATCTCGCAGTTGAACAGCAGGGGCGACTTCATCGACGCGGATGTTCCGGAGGCGCCCAACTCGTTCGCCGTGGTGGACATTCCGAACGAGATTGTTGCCATCGCGAGAAACACTAGCCTGGCACCGTCGCCCGGAACGCTTGGCCGGTGCCTGGCCCTCGTTCTCACGGAGACTCGCGCGGCGAAGCAACGGAGCGTCATGGTTGAAGTTGCACCGATCAAGAACCCCGTGAACTTCCTCCAGGACCTTCGGAATGCCTTTGCTGTAAGCAAGCTATGGGTCGTGACTAAGCGCCCGAACCCGTTCGATGCGGAACGCATGTGGGTGCAGCCTATGTCCAGGATCACCGAGGAGCTCTCGGCCGAGAGCGCCAAGACGACCTGGACCGGACCGGCGCTGCAAGCATCGAAACCGGAGATCACAGATATCATCAACAGCACTGCCGCTAACGGGGGCGACGCGGGAGCCACCGTCAGGGACACCAAGAAGTCAGACCCGCGGCGTATCAAGCTGCGTACGAACCTGGCCTCCTTCTCCCTCACGGTGGAAGCGGACGGAGGCCTCTTTAGGGCCGCAGAGACTGTCCTAGTTGGCCTGCGCGATGTGTACCGCCGGATCCGACACGGCGATGAGACAGAAGACGAGCGAGACTAGAGCGGACCGTGCAGACGTGCATCGCCAGCGCTTGTCGTTCTGGCGGTGGTTTGCGCGATCAGGTGTGTGGAAGGTTCTCGATTGGTGGCTTCCCGTTCACCTCATGCTCGGATTCGTGCTCGCGCTTACGGTGAGCACGTCCCTTGCAGATGTTGCCGCAACCGCATTCCTGCCGCTCGCGTCGATCCTCGTAGGACTAGCTTTCGCATGGGCCGGAAACGCGCTAGCGGTTCTGCAGACGCGTGAGCTGCGGCAAGTCGCGTCCCATCCTGAGTCGCCCGGATACGAGGCCTACCTCTTCACGTACCAGTCGGCCGTTCTCGCGGTCCTGGTGACACTCGTTGCTTGGGGGCTCGCAGCTCTCGGAGTCGCTGAAGGGCTAGGGGCCGCGAAGTGGCCACCCTACGCTCGCCTGGCGGCGCGCTCGGCCCTATTCGCTGCGACGAGTTACTCCATCCGCGAGTGTTGGCAGGTTATGGTTGCTACGCTTCAGGCTCTCATCGTTCAGCAAACTGTGAGTTCCGCCCACGAGAAGAAGCCATGCGCGCAAGCCCGGCACGATCCGGAGGGCAACGAGTAGATGCGGTGTTCTACGCATCACCCCGAGGGCCACGCGCCGATCGGTCATCGCGAGCGGGACCACCTTCTGTGCGGCGATCGGTCTGCCGTCCACTCGCGCGGCTTCACCTATGGATCCACAGCCCGGGCCGACAACTGCCGTCGCTCCTTCAGTGACATGTCGCACTGCTGGAAGAACATGTAGCCTTCCGTCGAGGGGACGCGAGCAAGGGGGCGACCACCGCTATGGAATCAGCGCGAAAGCCGGTTGGCAATATTCTCGGTGCAGGAAGAGCGGAAGCCGATCGCGATATGCTGCGACGTGCGTTCGTCGCTACGGCCGACTATCGCGCACTGATCGAGACGGTTGATTTCAACTTCGTCGTAGGTAGGCGAGGCACAGGAAAGAGCGCTCTATTCCAAAAGGCCGCTGAGCATTTTGGCTCAGACAGAGGTGTTCTCCTCTCGGCGCACACACCTCAGGAGCACGAAGTACTGGAAATCCAGCGCTTGCTTTCCAACTCCACCAAGGACTACCGAGGGGCGCGAGCACTTGGCCGGATCGCATGGCAGGTGGAGCTGCTGAGCACGGCGCTCGACTGCCTCCGCACACACTACAAGGCGAAGAAGAGCGGAACGCATCTCTTCGCTATGCGGTATGCTGAGCAGCATCCTGAACTGTTTCGCTGCACCGGTGTCTCCCGAGTGATCTCGATCCTGCAGCACGCGTGGGCAGAGAGCTCCGCCGAGCCGAACCCAGGCTTCATTGCTTCACATTACGGCCTAGACACGCTAACCGACAGCGTGCGAACAGCGCTTACTGAGTCCAAACTCCGCGTTGTCGTGATGTTTGATGGGCTCGACGAAGGATGGGAGTCCTCCTGGTTCGCTACTTCGGTTATCGGGGGCCTCGCGATTGCCGCGGCCGATCTCACCGATAGGCAGACAGGGGTGCACACGACGCTTTTCGTCCGAGACAACGTCTTTCGCTCCGTCGCTCAACTCGACAGCGACTTCTCGAGGCACATCGAGCCGGGCACTCTTCGTCTTCACTGGGACAGCGAGTCTCTGCTGCGCCTCGTCGCGGAGCGCCTGCGAGCAGCCCTGAATCTCGCGATGGAAAACGATGTGAAGTTGTGGAATCGCTTCGCGCAGCGAGAGCTGCGGGAACGCGCCGGCTTCGCGAGGTGCCTGCACTACACATTGTACCGGCCGCGCGACATCCTGGTACTGCTTAACCAAGCGTATGTTCTCGCGGCCAGGGAGGGGCGAGACTCAATCGTCGAGCACGACGTCGAGACTGCGTCAACGAGGATCTCTCAGGAGCGACTCGACGATCTGAAGAAGGAGTACGACCAGGTACTGCCTGGTCTTGGGTTGTTTGTCGCGCAGTTTAGGGGACAGCCGGCACGCACCACGCTGGGGAATGCAGTGGCGCGCCTCGATGCCGCCCTCGAGCGACACGATCATGAAGGTGTGGGAGCTGGCGACTTCCCGCTCCTGGGTTCGGGTCGCGAGATCGCATCTGCCCTCTACAGCGTCGGCTTCTTGGGGGTACAGGACTCCGCATCAGGCGAGTACCGATTCTGTCACGACGGGGCGATCGCGAAGCTTGAGTCGTTCGGCGACCAAGCTACTACCGTCATCCATCCCTGCTACTGGAAGGCGCTAGACGTGCAGGGAGACGTGCCGCCTGAGCAGGTGGCGATTCGGATCAATGACGACTATGACGAGGCTCCGGCAAACGGAGCCGTGCGCGATCAGCGCACCCGACGTGTGGGCCAGATCCTAGGACAGCTACCTGCTATCCCGGAAGGCCACGATGGCGCTAGAAGCTTCGAACAGTGGGTGCATACCGCGGTTCAGATTCTATTCGCTGGGGACCTGAAGAACGTCGAACTCAAGCCGAACCCGGCCGTGGCCCTTGAGCAACGCGACGTCGTAGCCACTAACATGGCCGCAACTGGGTTCTGGCGCCGAATTCGAGACGATTACGGAACCCGGCAAGTGATCTTCGAAGTGAAGAACTATGCAGGGGTGAGACCGGACGACTTCCGGCAGGTCCTCAGCTACTCCGGCGGCGAGTACGGAAAGTTCGTCGCCGTCGTGAGCCGCACTCAGAGCGAAGCGCTGGACGAATCAGAACGCGACTGGGTCAAGCAGACGTGGGACCGCCACCAAGTCCTCGTGTTTGTGGTTCCGGGGTCACTCTTGGCGAGGTGCCTCTCCAAGCTTCGCACAGCCAAGCGCCCGGAGTACACGGAGGACCAGTTCGGAAAGCGGATGGATACGTTCATCCGCTCATATCTGGAGCTACGCGAGGTGCGAAGGTTTGGCAGAAGGAATAGGAAGTGAGAAGCGAGGCTAGTGCTCCGTCCCATGCATGACGCCCTGCTCGTAGCGAGAGACGCGTCGCGCATCGGCGGTGGTGAACTGCCAATTGATGCGTCGCCTGTTGCGGTTGCCGCTGGCGTTCCAGGCGCTCGTTCGGCTCCGCAGTTCCTCGAATGCGGCGACACGGACCCGGCCCAGGCACTCCCGGGACCAAAGGCCGACCTCGATCTCGGCGGGATTCAGCCAGCTACCGTGCTTCGGCGTGTAGTGCACCGTGAAGCGTCGCCACGTTGGCCGTCCCGTGGCGGACGTACTCCTAGTCCTGACGGGCGATCCGGCCTGGTGCCATGGGAGTACCAGGCCTCGCCGGGTCGAGAAGCTGGACCGGCCGCTCGTCCAGGGCGACGACTGGCTCTCGCTCATTCGCTGGCTTTGCGAGCAGATCGAGCACGTCTTCCATCCGCGTCAGGTACTCCTGGTCCACCTTCGGCACGCACCACGTTGTTGTCCCGCCACGGCTTCAGCTCGTGGCGGTTCAGCATCCTGCGAATCGTCTCCCGCCCTACCTTGGCGACGATGCGCTTGTGCGCCGCTTCCTCTGCTATCAGCGTCAGCGTCCACCGCGACCGAACTGCTGGCGGAGGGGCACAGACCATCGCGACGATGGCCGCCTCCTGCCGGGCATCCAGCAGCCTCGCCTCCTTCGGCCGCGCGTCCTCGCCAAGCGGCTCGGCGAGTCCACCCGCCAGGAAGCGCCGACCGACGCGCCGCACCTCCCGAGGGTAGGTGCCCGCCGCGGCCGCCGTGGCAGGTAAGCGCCCGGTGAACCCCATCTACCAGGACTGAGGAGGCCGCGGCAGGCTCCGCCACGGAGGTGACCGTGGCGAAGACAGAGCGGATCGGCGGGGTGGAACGGGCGCGGCTGCGCGAGTTGGC
>JAEYOU010000543.1 GCA_023411405.1 Pseudomonadota bacterium
GCCCGACCGCGCCGCCGGCGAGCAGCGCGGCGTAGACCGGCGCGGGCGGGAGCACGGCGCGCGGATCGACGCCCAGCGGCGCGAGCGCGGCGAGCAGCGTCGCGAGCTCCTCCTTGCGGGCGACGCCGACGAAGAGGTCGGACTTGCCGTCGCGGACGCCGAGGACCTGCCAGTCCCAGGCGACGTCCGAGAGCTCGAACGGGACCTGCGCCTCCACCTCGTAGGAGATGGTCTGGAGGATCCGGCGCAGGTCGGTGAAGGGGAGGGTGACGACCGAGGACGCCATGCCGGCGCCGGGCAGCGCCGCCACCGACTCCTGGAACCTCCAGCCGCGGGCCGAGACGAGCGCCTCGAGCGCGGCGGCCTGGCGCGAGAGCAGCGTCGCGCCCTCGGCCTCCGGGCCGAGGACCGCGCTGCCGTGCTCGAGCACGGTGTAGCCGCGGTAGGTGGACTCGACGAGGACGGCCTTCACCGCTCGCGCGCCCAGATCGATGCCCAGGATCCTCTGCGACATGGCTACTCCTCCCGCCAGCGGATGAGCGCACCGAGGCGCGGGTTCATGTTGATGCTCTGACCCGGCTTCCGCTTCTCGTGCTCGGGGATGTTCTGCTCGTCATAGCTGACCACGGCGTCGATCGACTTCGTGACTTCGCCGGCCACGCCCGCGGCCCGGATCCGGTACACCTCGGTCTCATCGCCGAACGGCGCCTCGGTGCCCGTGGTGCGGTACCGCGCCTGCACGGTCACGCCGAGCTGCTCGACGATGCCGGTGAACGCCGTCGGCGGGATGGAGAGGAGCCCTCCGTAGCTCTGCACGAGGAGCTCCTTCTTGAGGCGCGGCAGGAAGGTCGGGTCGCGCACCACCGCGATCGAGGCCGGCTCGGCCATGCTGAGCACGTCGTCGAGGAGCTGGCGGTCGTCGTGGATGTTGATCTTCCGTTTCGCTCCCTGCCGCAGGTAGACCGTGAACCGCTCGCCGAAAGCGGCCATGAATGCGTCGTTCACGCCGGCGACGAGGTGGAGCTCCTCCAGCGAGTCGAAGCGCGCGTTCTTGGCCTTGTAGCGATCCTTGCCGCGATCGTACGGGCGGTCCTCGTCCGAGAAGGTCTCCTCGAACGCAGGGTGGCCGATCTCGAAGTTGCAGTTCCCGCCCGCGAACACGGCGACGAGGGAAGAGCCCTTGCGATCGGGGTCCAGCCAGTCGCGGAGGTGGAGGACGAGGTCGGTGCGCGAGTAGCGCTGCCCGTCCGCCTGGTCGCGGCTGAAGAGCGGGTCCCACTTCGAGTCGCAGACGAGCCGCAGCAGATCCGTCACCTGCTGCTTCACCTCCGAGGACCGCAGCAGGTTGGACATCTGGAGGTCGATCTTCTGCGCCTCGTCCTCGAGCCGCGCCTCGAACCCGCCGTCGAAGTCGCCGTACCGGACGGTCGAGATCGCCGTCTCGGCGGGCGCCCCGGCCGCGGGCCCTCCCGCGGCCGCCCCCGGATCGCCGAACAGGGTCTGGACGAGGCCGGTGTTCACCGGGATGTGGCTCCAGAGCTGGAGGCGCGGGACGCCTGCGGTCGGCGCGCCGCCCGGCGCCTGTCCCGCCGCCGCGCCTGGCAAGGCCTTGCGCGCGACGTCGAGGTCCGCCTGGATCGAGACCACGAGGCGCGCCATCGTCACGCCGCTCTCGGCCAGCGCCTGCGCCCGGAGGGCATCCCGGGCGTTCGCGGCGGCCCGCAGGCGCACCTGCGTCTCGTAGGCGAGATCCACCGCGAGCGCGGTGAGGACCGCGACGGACACGACCGCCATCAGCAGGGCGGCGCCGCGCTCGGAGGCGCGATGGGGGCGGCGGCGTGGCATCAGAATCGCAGCGATCGCGTGAGCGCGATCCGCGCCTCCGTGGAGAGCTTCTCGGTCCGGCCGTCGGGGAGCTTCAGCTCGAGCTCGAACCGGACGCGCGAGGGCAGCTCGTCGCGGCGCTCGGCCGACTCGGTGGACCACTCCCGGACCCAGTCGTTCCGGCGGCGATCCCAGTACTCGAGGCGGAACGTCGTGACGTGGTCGGCGACGAGGTCCTTCCGGCCGCCGCGCTCCGGCTCGTCGTCGATGCGGGCCTTCTCCCGCCGGAACAGCGCCTGGACGCCGGAGCGGTCCGGGTCGGACTCGAGCGTGTACTCGACCACGCTCTGGTCCGACTCCTTGAGATCGCGGCCGAGCCGCTGGTGCGCGAAGGTGCAGAACAGCAGCCGGTCCTCGCGGCCGACGAACTGGGTGGGGCGATCTTCCCTCCTGGTGTAGCGCTGGATGTCGTAGTGCTCGGAGACGAAGGCCATCGAGACCTCCCGCGCGAGGCGCGCGAGCGCGAGCCGGGCGCCCGCGTACCGGTCGCCCTGGTCGCGGGTGATCTGGTGGGCGCGGTCGACCTGGCGGAAGGTCCCGGCCACCATCACGCCCATGATCGCGGTGATGGCGATGGCGATGGTCACCTCGAGCAGCGTCATGCCGGCCGCGGACCGCGGGCGCGCGGGCGCTCCTGCGGGCGTCACGGGATGACCCCCCGCGCGAACGCCAGGACGTGCGTGACGACCGTGAACGACTCGGTGCGCGCGCCCTCCTGCCACGTGATCGTGAGCCGGACCTCGCGCAGCCCCTTCTTCATCTGCTCGCCGACGGCGCCGAGCTGCGACTTGATGCCCGCGGCGAGCATCTCCGCGCCCGGGATGACGCTCTCCAGCTTGGAGGCCCCTTCGCCGCCTTCGCCGGGCTTCGCGCCGAGCAGCGCGGCGAGGTCGAACCCCTCGCCCCCGCCGCCCTGGCCGCCGAGGAGGATCGTGAGGAGCTGATCGGCGTCCAGCTCCGCCCGCGGGCGGAGGATCTCGACCTTCCAGCGCACCTCCGGGTGGCCCTCGCGCTCGAAGCTGCCCTCCTCCTCCTGGTCGGACTCCTTGAAGCCGTCCTTGTCGAACGTCTCCCGGAGCTCGACCAGCTTCCCGCGCGCGAGGAGCGTCGCCACCTCGAGGCGCACGGCCCGGGCGTGGTTCTGGAGGGCGGAGCTCGTGAGCTGGGCCACCGCGAGCAGGGCCCCGGCGAGGATGGCCAGCGCGACCATCACCTCGAGCAGCGAGAAGCCGCGGGCGCGGCGGCGTCCGAGCGCGGCAGGCATCAGTCCTTCACCTCCACCCTGCCCGGGACGACGCGCGCGCGGCCGGTGAACGGCTCGGTGACGACCGTGAACTCGTGCTTGCCGTCCACCACCGGCACCCAGGCGCGCTGCGCCTGGCCGCCGGGGAAGAAGTAGACGTACGCGGTCCCGGTCTCGACCGCGTCGCGCCGCCCCTCGAGGTGCACCGGCCCGAACTTCGCCGACCCTGGCAGCTCGCGCTTCGGGATGAGGCGGTCCTTGAACTTGCCGAACTCGGAGCGGGCCAGCACGCGGCGGATCTCCGGGTCGGCCTCGTCGGAGAACCGCCGGCCGAGCTCCTCGTCGTCCTCGTCCTCGGCGGCGGCGCCGGGGCGGACGGCGGCCGGGCCGGGCGCGCACTCCGCCTCGAACGTCCCGGCGTCGAGGTCGATCGCCATCCGGCAGGTCGCGTTCCGCAGCGCCGCGATGTCGAAGAGGGCGCGCATCGAGCCCGAGAGCTCGCCGGCCGCCTTCCGGGCGTTGGCGCCCGTCACCCCCGCCAGCGCCGGGCCGGCCATCGTCGCCACGAGGGCGACGATGGCCAGCACGACGAGCAGCTCGATGAGCGTGAGGCCCCGGGGGGATCTGGCGGAGAGGAGGCGCACTAGTAGTTCACGACGTCGTCTTCGGTGCCGGGCTGCCCGTCGGGGCCGTTGCTCTTCACGTCGTAGCCGTCGGCGTGCGCCTGGCCCGGGTACAGGTAGACGTAGGGGCGCTTCCAGGGATCGAGGAGGGTCCCCTCGGCGTTGTTGGCCTTGAGGAAGCCCTCCTGGATGAGGGCCCGGATGCCCTCCTCGGTGGTCGGGTACCGGCCCTTCATCACCCGGTAGGCGTCCACGCCGTTGCTGGCGATGTTCTGGACGTCGGTCCGGGCCTGGCGGAGCTCGGCCTTCTGCTGCTGGCCGACCACGTTGACGGCCACGGCGGCGGCGATCATCCCGAGGATGACGAGCACCACCATGATCTCGATGAGGGTCATGCCGCGCTCGTGCGCGCGGACGGTTCGCTGGTTCACGGCTAGCCTCCTGCGAGGTTGTTGATCTGGAGGATCGGCATCAGGACGGAGAAGACGATGAACGCCACCACGGCGCCCATGCCCACGATCATGAGCGGCTCGAGCAGCGAGGTGAGGGCCGAGACCGAGGACTCGACCTGCGACTCGTAGGTGTCGGCCACGTTCCCGAGCATCTCCTCGATGGAGCCGGACCGCTCGCCGACGGCGATCATGTGGTGGACGAGCGGCGGGAACTCGCCCGACCGCTTGATCGGGGCGGAGATCGACTCGCCCTCGCGGATGGAGTCGCGCGCCTGGTCGATGACCTCCGCCAGCCGCACGTTCCCCATGATGTTCTTCACGATGTCGAGCGCGGTGAGGAGCGGGACGCCGCTCTGGAGCAGCGTCGAGAGCGTCCGCGCGAACCGGGCCACCGCGATCTGCCGGACCACCGGGCCGAAGATGGGGAAGTTGAGCCGCATCACGTCCCAGCGCGCGCGGCCGCCGGGGGTCGACTTCCAGCGGAGGAAGCCCCAGAGGACGAACCCGAGCGCCGCCAGGATCGCCCACCAGTACTGGGAGGCGAAGGTGGAGATGCCGATGGTGACCTGCGTGTACCAGGGCAGCACCGAGCCGCTGTCGGCGAGGATGCGGGTGATCTTGGGGATGACCGAGGTGAAGAGCACGCCCATCACCAGCCCGCCGACGAAGACCATCGCGATGGGGTAGACCATCGTCGCCGCGATCTTCGAGCGGAGGCGGGCCTGGCTCTCGGTGAACTCCGCGAGCCGCCGGAGCACCACCTCGAGCGCGCCGGAGTGCTCGCCGGCCCGGATCATGTTCACGTACAGCGTCGAGAAGAGCCGCGGGTGGGCGCCGAGGGCGTCGGCCAGGGTCGAGCCCTCGTTGACCTTCTGCTTCACCTCGCCGAGCACGCGCTTCAGCCGCTCGTGGTCGACCTGGTCGACGAGCGCGGTCAGCGCCTCGACGAGCGGCACCCCGGCCTTGCTGAGCACCGCGAGCTGCCGCGTCATCACGGCGAGCTCCTGCGCGCTCACCCGCGCGCCCACCAGCCGCTTCAGGCTCACCTCGCGCGAGGCCGCCTGCTTCTGGCTCTTCTCGCCCAGGACCTCGGTGAGGAACACGCCCTCGCGCCGGAGGACGCCGCGCAGCGTGCGCGGCGAGTCCGCCTCGCGGAGCCCGGTCACCGGCTTGCCGGTCGCGCTGAGCGCCTTGTACTCGAAGACGGGCATGGGGTTATCTCACCGGGGGCTGCGCCCCCGCCCCGCCGGCGGAGCCGTCGGGGCCCCACCCCTGCTGCGCGGGGCCCTGCGCCGTGCTCGCCGCTTCGCGGCTGCGCGCGGCTGCCCCGCGGGGGATGGGCTGCGCCCCTCCCCCCAGCTTCGCCGGGGCCCCCCTCCCTGCATCTCGCTCGCAGGGTCGTACGTCGCGAACCCCGGTCATCGAATATCCTCCGCCGTCACGGACAGCACCTCGGCCGCGGTGGTGATCCCGCGCGCGACCTTGTAGGCGCCGTGCTCGAGCAGGGTGACCATGCCCCGCTCCACCGCGGCCCGCTTGATGGTGGTCGCGTCCACCGACTTCAGGATCAGCGGGCGGACGTCGTCGTCCACCAGCATGAGCTCGTAGATGCCGGTCCGGCCCTGGTAGCCGGTGTTCTGGCAGTTGAGGCACCCGACGGAGCGGTAGAGGTGCTTCGGGCTCCCGGCCTGCGCGAGGATCTCGGGCGTGATGCCGGCCTGGTCGAGCTCCTCCTGCGTCGGCACGTACGGCTTGCGGCAGTCGGGGCAGAGCACGCGCACGAGGCGCTGGGCGAGCACGCCCACGAGCGACGAGGCGACGAGGAACGGCTGGACGCCCATGTCCACGAGGCGGGTGATCGCGCCGGCGGCGTCGTTGGTGTGGATGGTGGAGAGCACCAGGTGGCCGGTGAGCGACGCCTGGATCGCGATCTCCGCCGTCTCGAGGTCGCGGATCTCGCCGACCATGATCACGTCGGGGTCCTGGCGCAGGAAGGAGCGCAGCCCGCTCGCGAAGGTGAGCTCGATCTTCGGGTTCACCTGCACCTGGCCGACGCCCTTGAGCGGGATCTCGACCGGGTCCTCGATCGTGAGGATGTTGAGGTCGGGCGAGTTGATCTTGGCGAGCGCGCCGTAGAGCGTCGTGGTCTTGCCGGAGCCGGTCGGCCCGGTGACGAGCACGATGCCGTGGGAGCGGGTGATGAGCCCGTCCATCACCTTGAGCTGCCAGTCCTCGAAGCCGAGCGACTCGAGGTCGAGCACGACGCTCGACTTGTCGAGGAGGCGCATGACGATCCGCTCGCCGTGCGCGGTCGGCACGGTCGAGAGGCGGATGTCCACGTCCTTGCCGGCGATCTTGATGCGGATGCGGCCGTCCTGGGGCAGGCGCTTCTCGGCGATGTTGAGGCCGCCCATGATCTTGATGCGGCTGGCGATCGACGCCTGGAACCGCTTCGGAGGGCGGATGACCTCGCGGAGCACGCCGTCGATCCGGTAACGGACCGAGATGTCCTTCTCCTCGGGGTTGATGTGGATGTCGCTCGCCCGCTCCTTCACCGCGCGGAAGAGGAGCGAGTTGACGAGCCGGATGATCGGGGCCTCGTCGTCGGCGTCGAGGAGGTCGGTCGGCTCCTGGAGCTCGTGGGCCACGCTCTCGAGGTCCTCGGTCTCGAGGTCCTCCATGAGCTTGTCGTGCTCGTCGGCGGCCCGGTCGTAGACGGCGTTGATGGCGTCGATGACGGTCTGGGCCGCGGCCACCTCCGGCGCCACCGGCGCCTGGAGGAGCATCGACACCGAGTCCTGCGAGGCGGTGTCGAGCGGGTCGGCCATCGCCACCCGCACGGCGTCGCCGGCCCAGCCGACCGGCAGCACCCGGGCCGTCTTGGCGAAGTGGATCGGGACCTTGACCGCGAGCTCGTCCGGGATCTCCGCGGCGTCGATCTGCGCGAGGTACGGCAGGTCGAGCTGCGCCGCGAGCGCCTGCAGCACCTCCGCCTCGGAGACGGCCCGCATCCGCACCAGGATCTCGCCCAGCCGCGACCCGGCCTGCTCGCCGCGCTGCGCGGCGAGCGCCTCGTCCAGCCGCTCGCGCGGGAGGTTCGCGGTCGCGACGAGGATCTCTCCCAGCGGGCGCCCGCAGAGCGAGGCCGGCCGCGCCGCCGGGGCGGCGGCGGGCGGGAGGAGCTCGGGCTGGAGATCGGTGCTCGGCATGGAGAGACCGTGTGCGCGATCGGGCAGGGCCATCTAGCGTCCGGGAGCTCCGCCCGGCCCGAAGTCGGGAGGGGCGGGCTGGTAG
>JAEYOU010000572.1 GCA_023411405.1 Pseudomonadota bacterium
CCCACTAGCAAGCCACCCGTCGAGCGCACCTCGGGGCCGGGTCTCGTTCACGACGGTGAACGGGGCCCGGCCCGCGGTGCATGCAGCGCGCTCACTCCGGTGCGTACACCCGGACGAAGTCGACGCAGAGCCGCTGCGGCAGCGCCGCCTCGTCGATCCCCTGCCTGGCGCCCCACGAGCCCCCCAGCACCAGGCTCACCGTGAGGTGCATGGGGTGATCGAAGGGCCAGGCGTCGGCGCCGGTCCGCGGGTTCTCGTAGGTGAAGGTCCGGCGTCCGTCGAGGGACCACTCCAGCCGGTCCGGGGTCCACTCCAGCGCGTAGACGTGGAACGCCGTCCAGGCGTCGGGGACGTTCACGTCGGAGCGGATGGGGTTTCCGCGCGCGTGATTGTGCGCCGGCATGTGCGCCGCGAGGATGATCCGCTCGGGCGCGAACCCGACGTTCTCGACGACGTCGGCCTCGCCGCACGCCGGCCAGGAGACCTCCCGGATGTTCGCGCCGCAGATCCACACCCCGGGCCAGGTGCCGCGCCCGCCCGGGAGCCGCGCGCGGACCTCCACACGACCGTAACGGAAGGTGAAGCGATCGAGCGTGAGGAGCTCGGCGGAGGTGTAGCGGCGGCCCTGCGCGTCCTCGCGCCTCGCCTCGAGGACGAGCTGCCCGTCCTCGACGCGCACGTTCGCTGGGCGATCGGTGAACTGCGCGTCGCTGTCCCGGTAGCGCATGTCGAGCTGGTAGTCCCAGCGCGCGGGATCCGGTGGACCGGGGACGTCGAACTCGTCGGCGAACAGGAGTCGCCGCGAGGGCAGGGGCGGAGCGCTCGTCATCGCACCCTCGATCAGGCCAGCGTCGCGAGCAGGCTCCCTCGCGAAAAGGGGGGCAGGCCCCACGATGTGCGAGCTTGACGTTCCGTCCGGTCTCTAGGGGGCCCAACAGCACGGGTCGAGGGAGGCCACGCAATGAGCATCGCCATCAAGGGCGTGATCGCTCCGCTGGCGAGCGACTCCTCGGTCGCCACGAGCGAGTCGTCGACCTTCAAGGGGCGCGTCTGGATCGGTGACGACGGCCGCGTCGCGGCCGTGACGAGGGGCACGAAGGCCGGTCCGAAGGAGCTCCAGGGGACGCGGGTGGTCGACGTGGGGTCGTGCCTGGTCCTCCCCGGGCTCATCGACCTGCACAGCCACCTCGCCTACGCCACCCTTCCGCTGTGGGAGGAGCCCGACCGTACGGTCCCCTTCGCCCACCACGACATCTGGCCGTCCCGGCCCACCTACGCCAAGGCGGTCACCTGGCCGGCGTATGCCTTCGTGGTGGCCTCCCCCGCTGAGCTCCTCGCTTACGCCGAGGTGCGGGCGGTGATCGGTGGCACGACCAGCATCCAGGGATCCCCGCCCAGGAACCGACCCCTGGACGGCTGGCTCGTGCGGAACGTCGAAGACGAGCGCTTCTCCGGCGGAGTGGGTGAGGACCAGATCCTGGCCTCGACCCTGCCCATGAAGTCCGACCAGCTGGCCCGGCGGGCGAATCAGATGCGTGCCGGCGCCACCTTCATCTACCACTGCGCCGAGGGACAGCCGGGCTCGATCGTCGCACGCGAGTACACCGCGGTGGGGCAGGCCGGCTGCCTCCAGGGGCGGCTCATCGCCATCCACACGAACGCGCTGGGCCCGGACGCCTACGGAGCGTGGACGACCCCCGGCACGATCGTCTGGTCCCCCTTCTCGAACCTGTGGCTCTACGGGACGACCACCGACATCCCGGCTGCGCGCGCTCGGCGGATACGGGTGTGCCTCGGATCGGACTGGGGACCGTCGGGCACCCGCAACGTCCTCGGGGAGCTCAAGGTTGCCCAGCTCGTGAGCGAGGCGAGAGGGTGGAGCCTCTCGACCCTGGAGCTGCTGAAGATGGTCACCGCCAACCCCGGCGACGCCCTGGCCGCCGCCTGGGGCGTGCAGGCTGGGCGGCTGCAGCCCGGGGCCCTGGGCGACGTCGTGGTGATCTCCGCCCCGGCGGGGAAGAGCTGGGTCGATGGGGTCATGGCCGCCACGGAGGCCGCGGTCGAGCTCGTCGTCATCGGCGGCCGCCCCGTCTACGGGACGACCGAGCGGATGCAGGCCGCGGGGGCGACCGGCACCAGTTCGCTCGTGGTGAACGGCGTGCGCCGGAGCCTCGCGCTGAGCCGCTTCGACGAGCCCGGGAAGCGCTGGCCCTTCGACGAGGTGCTCGCACGCATGACGGAGGTGGCGGGCGACCCCAAGGGCGAGATCGAGGGGGCGCGGCTCCGGGCCTCCGCAGCCCTGCGGGAGGGAAAGCCGCCGCCGTTGCGGCTCGCGCTCGACATGCCCACGGGGCGGGCGCCGATCGGCGGGCTCCCCAAGGACCTCAACGAGATCGAGGTGCCGCCTCTCGCGCCGCTCGCGCACGACCCGGCGTTCTTCGCCTCCTTGATCGGCCATGGCTTTCACGGCGGGCTGCTCGATGGACTCGCCGGCTTCTACGCCTAGGGAGCCCACATGCCCCCTGCACGACGGAAGGCTGCGCTCGCGCAGCGGCAGCGTGGCGTGCTCCTCTCCGACTTCCTCGGGGAGCGCGCCGCAGGAGCGGAGGCCCTCGACGGCGGCGACCGGCTCCGGGTCATCGACACCTTGCTCGCGGTGATCGGGGGCGTCTACTGCCATCTCCCGCAGAAGCGGGCCGCCTACGCCGTGGACCCGGTGCAGGCGCTGACGCTCGTGCGGAAGAGGGTGGGGGACCTCACCGACGGCGAGTTCCACCTGGCCATCACCTCGATCGTCACGAGCCTGCGGGACGCCCATACCCGCTACTCGGGGCCGAGGATGCTCAACGGGAGGGTGGCCGCGCTGCCGTTCCTGGTGGAGCAGTACGGGCCGCAGCAGTCGCCCACCTTCCTCGTCTCCAAGGTATCGGACCCGGCGCTCATCCCCGACAGGCAGTTCCGCGAGGGCGTGACCCTCACCGACTGGAACGGCGTGCCCTTCGTCCGGGCGGTGGACCTCCACGCCGAGCGGGAGACCGGTGGTCGCCCCGACTCGCGCCGGGCGAGGGCGCTCGAGTCGCTCACGCTCCGTGCACTCGAGTATGGACCTCCCCCGGACGAGCGCTGGGTATGGATCGGGTACAAGCCGCCGCGCGGCCGGGAGCGCCAGGTGAAGATCCCGTGGCGCGTCATCGAGCCGGGCGTCTCGGTCGCGTCCACGACGGGGTCGCGGGCCTCGCGGTTCGTGGCGGCGGATCCGGCGGCGGAGCAGGCCCGGCGCGCGAAGAAGCTCCTCTTCTCGGGGAGAGTCTGGGAGGCGGACCGTCGAGGCGCGGCCGTCGCCCGCTCGAGCGAGTGGGTGAAGACGACGATGCCCGACGTCCTCGCGGCGAGAGGTCTTCCGCACCGACGCCTGGGCGCGCTGGGCTACCTTCGCATCTGGAGCTTCGACGTCGCGGACGACGACGCCTTCATCGCCGAGGTGGTTCGGCTCCTGGGTGAGCTGCCAGACCGTGGACTGGTGCTCGACCTGCGCGGGAACCCCGGCGGCCTCATCTGGGCGGCCGAGCGGCTCCTGCAGGTCTTCACGCCCAACGTCATCGTGCCGACCAGGTTCAGCCTGGTCGCGACCCCGCTCGTTCGCGCAATGGCGCGGAGTCCCTTCAACCGGCTCGAGCTCGAGGCGTGGCTCCCCTCCCTGGAGCAGGCGATCGAGACTGGCGAGCCCTACTCCCAGCCCCTGCCGCTCACGGACGTGGCCTGGTGCAACGACCTCGGCCAGGTCTACGGCGGACCCGCGGTCTGCGTGGTCGACCCCAACACCTACTCCTCGGGCGACCTCTTCGCGGCGGGGTTCGTGGACAACGCCGTGGGCCCGATCGTCTCCGTCGGCGAGGCCTCCGGCGGCGGAGGCGCGAACGTCTGGGGCCACGACGAGGTGCGCGAGGCGCTCGCCGGGACCGAGAGCGCACTTCCGGCATTGCCGCACGGCGTGGGATATACCCTGGCCTTCCGCCGCGCGGTGCGCAGCGCCGGCTCGGACGGCATCCCCGTCGAGGACCTGGGCATCGCCGGGACGCCCTACGCGATGACCCGGGCCGACCTCCTCGACTCGAACTCGGACCTCGTCGCCTTCTGCGGGGACCTCCTGGCCCAGCAGGAGTACACGGCGATGCGAGTCACCGTGACCGACGCCTCGATCCTGGTCAGGACGCAGGCCCTGGAGGAGCTGGAGGTCTTCGCCGATGGCCGTGCCCACGCGACGGTCCCCATCGAGGGCGCCGCGACGGAGCTCCCCAGGCCCAGCGCCGCCATGGTCGAGCTCGTGGGTCGTGCCGGCGGCGTGGTCCGGCAGCGGCGCAGGATCACCCTGCGCTGATCGCCGTCAGCCGATCACTCCCTCGGGGACGGTGATGGTGATGTTGCGCCGCTTGGCGGCGACGCTCGAGCCCACGCGCCGGGCCCAGCCGTCGTCGTCATACATCCAGCGAGGGATCCCCGCCGGCAGGTCGGCGGAGGGGATGTCCACCTTGTCCGACGCGGCGAAGGCCTCGCCGTAGAGCTCTGCGGGGATGGGGGCGTCCGGATGGACGATGGCAGGGCGCAGCTGCCCGAGCGCGCCGTTCCACTGGGTGAGCATCTTCTTCGTGTTCGCTGCCTTCTCGGCCTTGGTCCCTCCTGCCGACTCGGGGAACGTGGGATGCGTGAGGTGCGCCACGGCGAGGGCGGCGGGCACCGAGTGGGCGCTCGCGTAGGAGCCCCAGGCCTTCGCCGCCATCGCGCCGAACGTGACCACCGCCTCGAGCTGGCCGGAGGAGACGACCGCGTGAACCCACTGGTTCCGGTAGTCGCGCACCTTGGGCTTCGTGACGTACTTCGCGCCGTTCGAGCCGTAGACGCTGTAGAGCAGCGCGTTCAGGAGCACGTAGCTCCGGGTGATGCCGAGCTTGGCGAGGAAGCCCTGGACGCGCCGCCCGGCCTCGCCGACCAGGATGCGCCGGAGGACGTTCTCGTGCTGTCCGGGGTCCTGACCGAGGATGAGGACGCGCGCGCTCCCGTCGAGGCGGCCGCGGTGAAAGATGGGACCCCACTCGGTCCGGAAGTCGGGAGAGGGGTAGGCGCTCGCGTCGGGATAGGACGCGGCGAGCGAGGCGAACGGCTCCTGGACGTACCCTGGGCAGAAGTCCGGCATGCGCGCTCCCTTCTCCACCGAGCCCGATGGCAGGCATGCGCAGCATCGATGTATGCAGTGGTTCGCGGACCGGGAAGCGGAGCCTTCAGCGGCCCACACAGGGCCCCTCGGTCGCGCATGGCCCCGTGTCCGGCTTGCTTCGCGGCCCGGGGTCAGTCCTTGTCCTCGAAGAACTTGAAGTCGACGAGGATCGCGGCGCCGAGCGCGAGAGGCCGCAGGGCCGGCTCCTGAGGAAGGGTCACGAGGAAGGTGTCGGCATCGGTGAAGACCTCCGACACCGCGCCGGACCACTTCTTCTCGATGCGGCCCAGCTCGCGATCCGTCTCGGGCGCCTGGAGGAGGAAGGTCCACGGCCTCCAGAATGGGCCCGTGATACGGGCCAGCACGCGCCCGTCGGGACCCTCGACGTCGAAGCGCCGGCGGAGGAACGCGAACCGCTGCTGGACGGCGCCCAGCGCCCGCCCGCTCTCGTCCAGCACCTCCAGCCGGGAGAAGAACCACCGCCACGGACGGTGGAGCCGGAACAGCACCCGGTCGCCGCCGGCCACGTCGCGGACGTCCATCTCGAACGGGCGGCTCGCCTTGAGGAACGAGCGGAGCAGGAAGCTGCCCTTGTGCTCGAGCGCCATGCCCGCCAGCGCGCCGGACTCGTCGAGCAGGGCGTAGCGGTTGGCGGCCTCGAACGCGACGAGCTCGGTCCAGTCGCGCGACTGCCGTACGACCACGCGGCGGGCGGAGGCGAGCAGGTCGGCGAGGGGGATCCTGGCGGTGGGGACGGGGGCGCGCTTTCGAGCGAACATGGCCGATTTTCGCCCGAGAGGCGACGAGAGCGCAATCCGCGCCACGCCGGACGCGCTCAGTCCGCCTTCACGGTCGCGATCACCTGCCGTGCGGCCGGGGGAAGGGGAGGGCGATGGCCGCCCCCTCTCCCACCGTCACCCCGCTCCCCGCGAGCGCCGCCGCAGCACGGCCGCGAGCGCGAGCAGCCCCAGCGCGGCCGCTGCGGCGCCGCCGGTCCCGCCCGTCCCGCAGCCGCCGCCCGAGCTGGACGGCTTTCGGACCTCGAACGCCACAACGGCGCCCACGCCGGTCCCGGCGTAACTGGAGCCGATCGCGCACACGTAGTACCGCCCCGGCTCGAGCCCGATCACGTCCTGGGTGACGTCCACCGGGCTCCGCCCGTTGCCCCGATCGACGTCGCGGCGGTGGTCGCCACCGCGGGCGGCAGCGCCGTCGTGAAGCTCACCAACGAGCCGTACGTCGTCCGCTCGCGTTCGACGATGGCGCAGGCGAAGTACGTTCACGCGATGCGGTTCTCCCTCGCTATCCCCGCGTTCCCTGCGCGGATGCCTGCCCCACGGATGACGTGGTGCGCGGGTTCCCAGCCGGCCCCGCGCGCTTCCGCCAAGGCCGGAACACCGTGAGCACGAGGGCGGCGACGAGGGTTGCCGCCTGGTAGGCGATGAACCAGAGCAGCTTCGGGTACGACGGATGCTCCAGCGCTGCCAGGCCTTGGTCCGCAGAGAGCCGAACCAGGCCGCTGAGCCAGGGACCGAGCGCGGCGTATCCGATGGCGATCCCGGAGGCGCAGATGAGCCACTTCACCGCGACCCAGCGGTGCTTGAACCAGCCCCATGGCGTCCAGATCGAGTAAGCGATCCCGGTGAACAGAGAGACGAACGCCCCTGGGACGAGGACGAACAGATCGATGAAGTCGAGGATGGCCAGCTTGCCATGGAGCTCACGCCCATCCGCAGCTGACAGCACCGTCAGGCTGAACAGGAGCGCGAACCCGCTTCCCACCCACACGGCGGCACCGACCACGTGCAACAGCTTCAGCCAGCGCATCCCCTGAGGCCCGAGCTGTCTCATGTCCGTTCTCCCGGCGAATCGGACGGCCGTCCGGCTTGGACTCCAGATCGTCTCATGAATCCCACCTTCCGTGGCGAGGATCCGCTTCCACCGCACTTTGCGGGAAGCCCAGTTCAGGAGATCCTTCTGCGGGGACTCACGTTGTAGGAGGGGGAGCCACCGACATGACCCATCGCCGCCTCGTGCGCCTCACCGGGATCGCAGCGCTCCTCCTCGCCGCCGGCCTGGTCGTCGCGGCGCCGGGACGGCCCCGCCCGACGGCAGGGCCGCAGCGCCCGCCCACCGCCACCACCGCGCAGCAAGGAACCGCCATGCCCGACTGGAGCACCGTGGACAAGCTGGTCTCCGAGCAGAAGCTCTCCGAGGCGTCCGACGCCGTGGAGAAGATCCTGCACCATGCGCAGCAGCGCGGTGACGAGACCGAATGGGCCCGGGCGCTGATCCGCTGGATCGGCCTCCGCAGCGCGCTCCACGGCCCCGCGACCTCGGTCCGCTTCCTCATGGACCAGCCCTGGCCGAAGGGCCTGCTCCCGCGCACCACCCTCGAGCTGTACTACGCGCAGGCGCTGGTCGGGTACGCCCAGGCGTACGGGTGGGAGATCGGCCAGCGAGAGCGGGTCGCCTCGACCGCGACCGTCGATCTCGAGGCCTGGACCCGCGACCAGCTCTACGACGCCGCCGGGCAGGCCTACGGCCGCGTCTGGAAGGACCGCGAAGCGCTCGGGCGGCAGCCGGTCGCGGAGCTCGGCCAGTGGATCCTCCCGAACGACTTCCCGAAGGGGATCCGGCCCACCCTCCGCGACGCGGCCGGCTACCTGTTCGCCGCCATGCTCGCCGACACCGGCGGGTGGCGGCCGGAGCAGTCGGCCGAGGTCTACCGGCTCGACGCGAGGGCGCTCGTGGCCGGCGCTCCCCGCGCCTCGAGCGCGGTGGCGGTGGGGGACGGCTCGGTCCACCCGCTCGTCCGGATCGGCGCCATCCTCGACGACCTCGAGGCCTGGCACGCCGGCCGGGGCGAGCGCGAGGCCGCCCTCGAGGTGCGGCTCGAGCGGGCGCGGGTCCTCCACGCCGCCTTCTCCCATGCCGACGACAAGGCGCTGGTGGTGAAGGACCTGGCCGACCGCCTCGCGCGCGCGCGCGATCTTCCCTGGTGGTCGATGGGGATGGCGGAGCTCGCCGAGCTGACGCGCAAGGGTCCCGGGGGCGACGCGCTGGTCCGCGCCCGCGCGCTCGCCGCCGACGGCGCCGCCGCCCACCCCGGCACCCCGGGCGCGCAGCGGTGCCAGGCGATCATCCGCCAGATCGAGCAACCCACGTACGCGCTCCAGGTCATGCGCGTGGACGGGCCGCGGCAGCGTTCGCTCCTCGTGACGCACGCGAACGTGAAGGCGCTCCACTTCCGGGCGTACGCGGTGGACCTGACGCGGTTCGTCCGCACCACCCGCCAGTACGACGCGCTCCCGGCCCCGCAGGAGATGGCCTCGCTGCTGTCGACGGGGAAGCCGGTGGCCGAGTGGCGGACGGAGCTGCCTGGGACCCCCGACCATCGTTCGCACCGGACCTACGTCGTGCCGCCGCTCGACGCGCCCGGGCTCTACGTCATCGTCGCCTCGGCGGATCCCGGGTTCGGAAAGCACGACCGCCCCACGGTCGGGACCCGCTTCATGCTCTCCGAGCTCGTCGGCGTGCTGCGTACCGACCCAGGCGACGGGGCGCTCGAGGTCCAGCTCCTCTCCGGCAAGACCGGCGAGGCGGTGGCGGGCGCGGAGGTCGAGCGCTGGAGGGCCGACTGGAGCCGCGGCCACGAGAAGCTGGAGACGCGCACCACCTCGCGCGCGGGCACGGTCCGCTTCGGCGCGGCGCGTGGCCAGACGTTCGTCCTGGCGCGCCGCGGTGCGGATCAGGTGCTCGTCAGCGGCCTGCGCCACCAGGGCGGGCGCGCGCGCCCGGGCGCGACCCGCGACGCCCTCGTCTACACCGATCGCGCCATCTACCGGCCGCTCCAGAAGGTCTTCTTCAAGGTGATCCCCTACGAGGGATCGGCGGAGCAGGCGCGCCTCCACACGGTGGCGCGGGCGAAGGTGCGGGTCACCCTGCGCGACGCCAACGGCGAGGAGGTGGCGGCCCAGGACCTCACGACCAACGACTACGGCACCGCCGCCGGCGAGTTCCTCCTGCCCGCCGGCCGGCTGCTCGGGACCTGGTCGATCCAGACGACCCGCGGCGGCCGGGCGCCGGTCCGGGTCGAGGAGTACAAGCGACCGACGTTCGAGGTCTCGCTCGCCGAGCCGAAGGAGGCGCTCCGGCTCAACCGGCCCGCGACCCTGCGGGGCGAGGCGCGCTACTACTTCGGCCTCCCCGTCACGAGCGGTGAAGTCCGGTGGAGGGTGACGCGCGAGCCGGTCCATCCGGCGTGGTGGTGGTGGTGGAGGCCCTACCGGGCCGAGCCGGCGCAGGTCGTCGGGAGCGGCCTGGCGAAGCTGGGCGAGGACGGCGCCTTCGCGTTCACGTTCAAGCCCGAGGCCGACGAGCGGGCAGGGTCGGAGGCGACCTTCCGCTACCGGGCCGAGGTGGACGTCACCGACGAGGGCGGGGAGACGCGGAGTGCGAACCGCGGGTTCCGCCTGGGCCGCGTGGCGGTCGAGGCGCGGTTCGACTCCGAGCGCCAGTTCGGCGCCGCGGGACGGCCGGGGCGAATGACCGTGGTCCGGACGGACCTCGACGGCGCCCCGCGCGCTGGACGTGGGCGCTGGCGCCTCACCGCCCTGACCCAGCCGAAGGAGACCTTGCTCCCGGCCGATCAGCCGCTGCCGGCGGGCGTGGCGTCTCTCCCGCTGGGCGGCGACGAGGCCGACGGCGACGAGCCTGGCGCGGCGGCGGACCCGGGAGAGCGCGGCCTCGAGACGCCGGGCGATCGGCTCCGGCCGCGCTGGGACACGAGCGTCAACGCCGCCGCCATCCTGCGCTCGTGGAGCGAGGGTCGCGAGGTGGCGCGCGGCGAGCTCGTCCACGATGGGCGAGGCGAGGCGAAGCTCGAGCTGCCGGCGCTCCCCCCGGGCGCGTACCGGATCAGCTACGAGACCGAGGACGACTTCGGTGCCACCTACCGGATGCAGCAGGACCAGGTGGTCGCCGGCGCGCAGCTCCCGCTGCAGGTCCCCGCCTACCTCGCGGCCGAGAGGCCGGTGGTGCGGGTCGGCGAGAAGGCGCGGCTGCTCGTCCACTCCGGGATCCCGGGCCAGGTCCTCTGGCTGGAGCGGGTGCGAGGTGGGAAGCGCGTCTCGCTCCAGGCGCTCCGGGCCGGGCGCGATCCGGCCATCGTCGAGATCCCGGTGACCGAGCAGGATCGCGGCGGGTTCGCCGCCGAGCTGATCGTCGAGCGCGACCACCAGCTGGTGCGGCTCGACGCGAGCGTGATGGTCCCCTGGGACGATCGCGAGCTGAAGGTGGAGCTCTCGAGCTTCCGCGACCGGCTCCGCCCGGGCGCCAAGGAGACCTGGCGCGTCACAGTGAAGGGCCCTCCGGGCGCGAAGCCCGAGGTGGCCGCCGCCGAGCTCCTCGCGTACATGTACGATCGGAGCCTCGACGCCTTCGCGCCCCATGCCCCGCCGTCGCCCATGTCGCTCTGGCCGAACCGCGCGACGCACTGGCCCTCGACCTCGAACCTCGGCGAGGAGCGCGGGATGTGGCTGCACGGCGAATGGCCGAGCCTCGAGGCCGGTCCCGTCTTCACGCCCGATCGGCTGCACTTCGAGGACGGGTACGGCATCGGCGTACCGGGCCTGCGCATGCCGCTGGCGGCGTCGCCGGCGGCGGCCGCTCCCGCTCCGCGCAACGGCGATCATGCGCGGGGGCGGGTGTTGATGAAGGCGAAGGGAGACTCCTTCGCCGAGGCCCTGGCGCCGCAGGAGAAGGAGGTGGTCGGCGACACCGCCCCGACTCCCGTCCGCGCCAACTTCGCCGAGACCGCCTTCTGGACTCCGCAGCTCCGGACCGGGAAGGACGGGAGCGCCGCCATCGAGTTCACCGTCCCCGACTCGGTGACGAGCTGGGCGGTGTTCGTCCACGCCGTCACCAGGGACCTCTGGTCCGGGTCCGTGCAGCGCCAGGCCCAGAGCGTGAAGGATCTGATGGTCCGCCCCTACGTGCCCCGGTTCCTTCGCGAGGGCGACCAAGCCGAGCTGCGGGTGCTGGTGAACGACGCCTCCGACGCGCCGATGTCAGGTGAGGTCCGGCTCGAGGTGCGCGACGCCGACACGGGCGAAGACCTTTCGGCGGCGTTCGGGCTCCGGCCGGCCGACCTCGCGAAGCCGTTCACGGTGGCAGGGCAGGGGAGCACGCCGGTGGTGTTCAACCTCTCGGCCCCGCGGAAGGTGCTGACCGCCGCCTTCCGGATCACCGCGAAGGCCGGCGACCTCTCCGACGGCGAGCTGCGGCCTGTACCCGTCCTGCCCGGCCGCGTCCACCTCGTCCAGTCGCGGTTCGTCACCCTCCGGGACGAGGACCGGCGGACCATGACCTTCGCCGATCTGGCGGTCGCCGATCCGACGCGGGTGAACGAGCAGCTGGTGGTCACGGTGGACGCGCAGCTGCTCGGATCGGTCCTGGCCGCGCTGCCGTACCTCGTCAACTATCCGTACGAGTGCACCGAGCAGACGCTCAACCGGTTCCTCTCGACCGGCATCGTCACCTCCGTCTTCGAGGACCAGCCGGCGCTGGCGCAGCTGGCGAAGGAGCTGTCGCGACGCGACACCCGGCTCGAGCGGTTCGACGCCGCCGACCCGAACCGGAGGATGGCGCTCGAGGAGTCGCCCTGGCTCCTGGAGGCGCGCGGCGATCCGCTCGACGCGAGGAGCGGCAACTCCCTCGTCAACGTCCTCGACCCGAAGATCGCCGAGGCCCAGCGGAACCAGGCGCTCGAGAAGCTGCGCAAGGCGCAGCTGCGGGACGGCGCCTTCCCGTGGTTCCCGGGCGGTCCGCCCAGCCCGTACATGACCCTCTACCTGCTGCACGGGTTCTCCCGGGCGGCCGAGTTCGACGTGCCGGTGCCGAAGGAGATGGTCGTGCGCGCCTGGCGGTACCTGGCCCAGCACGTGCGCGCCGAGGACCTGCGGCGCATGCGGTCCGACGACTGCTGCTGGGAGTTCCTCACCTTCCTCAACTACGTGGCGAGCGCGTACCCGGACGCGTCCTGGACGGAGGACGGGCTCACCGCGGAGGAGCGGAAGGAGATCCTCGCCTTCTCCTTCAAGCACTGGAAGCAGCACTCTCCGATGCTCAAGGGGTACCTGGCCCTGACCCTGAAGCGGATGGGCCGGCCCGCCGACGCGCAGCTCGTCTGGGCGAGCGTGATGGACTCCGCGAAGACGGCGCCGGACCAGGGGACCTTCTGGGCGCAGGAGGACCGGAGCTGGCTCTGGTACAACGACACCATCGAGACCCACGCGTTCGCGCTCCGCACGCTGATGGAGCTCGACCCGTCCAGCCCGAAGAAGGACGGGCTGGTCCTCTGGCTCCTCCTGAACAAGAAGCTGAACCAGTGGAAGAGCACCCGCGCGACCGCCGAGGCGATCTACTCGCTCGTCCACGCCATGAAGAGCGAGGGGCAGCTCGGCGTCCGCGAGGCGGTGGACGTCACCGTGGGTGGAGAGCGGAAGCGCTTCGTGTTCGAGCCGGACCGCTACACCGGCAAGGGCAACCGGGTGATCCTGCCGGGCGAGAAGGTCTCGGCCGAGACCGCCACCGTCACGGTGGAGAAGGAGACGAAGGGGTTCGCCTTCGCCTCGGCCTCCTGGCACTTCTCCACCGAGCAGCTGCCGGCGGAGGCGCGCGGGGACTTCTTCGCCGTGACCCGCCGCTACTTCCTCCGCGATCGGAAGGGGACGGAGGCGGTGCTCCGCCCGCTGGAGGAGGGGACGCCCATCGAGGTCGGCGACGAGGTGGAGGTCCAGCTCTCGCTCCGGACGAAGCACGCCGCCGAGTACGTCCACCTGCGCGATCCGCGCGGCGCCGGCTTCGAGCCGGTGCGCCAGGTGAGCGGCTACCGCTGGGATCTCGGGATCGGCTGGTACGAGGAGGTCCGAGACAGCGGGACCAACTTCTTCTTCGATTGGCTGCCGCAGGGCGAGTACACGTTCAAGTACCGGGTGCGGGCGAGCATGGCCGGGGCGTTCCGGGTGGGCCCGGCCACGATCCAGTCGCTCTACGCGCCCGAGTTCAACGCCTACTCGTCGGGCGCGAAGCTGGAGGTGAAGGGGAGGTAGCCGGCGCGGCCGTCCGCTCGAGGTCGCACGCCTCCAGCTCAGGCCTCCCTCCCCAGCGGCGGGCGGCGGACGCCCCCGGCAGCGCGCCAGAGGAACCTCCACCGGTGGGCCACGTGGTTGGCCGTGAGCGCCAGCGCCACGAGGCCCACCGTGTCGTGCACCTCGAGCAGCCCGTCGCGGCCGGGCGGGGGGTGCGCGAGCACGATGGGGCCGGTGAGCGGCGCGGACCCGTTGACGAGCAGCCAGGCCACGAGCCCGGTGAGGGCCACGACCGAGAAGGCGAGGTACGTGGCGACCTCGAGCCGGCCGCCGGCGCCGCCGCGGCGGAAGGCGCGGCGGAGCTGGCCAAGGAAGGCGCGCCCGTCGAGCGCCAGGTGGAGGGCGACGCCGGCGGCGAGCACGGCGCCCAGGATCCGGTGCAGGTTGAGCCAGACGCGGCACTGCACCCCCATCGCGGACAGCGCGTAGGCGTCGGGCCCCATCTCGAAGGCGAAGATCAGCAGGAGTCCGGACGAGAAGGTCAGCGTGGCCGCGGCGAGCAGGACGAGGTCGAGGCGGCGCTTGAGGTCGGCGCGGGACATGCCCACAGGCTCGCACGGGGAGGGCGCCCGGCGCCGCCGAAGCCGACGAGCCGGGCCCCCCCGCCGACGACCGGGGGCGGGGAGGGCACGAGCCGCGGGGGTGGTCAGGGCCGCCGCAGGCCGGTGGTCCCGGCGAGGAGGGCGTCGCGGACCTCCGCCGCCCGCTCCCGCGCCACCGGGACGCGCACGCCCTGCAGCTCCCCCGGGAGCCCGCCGCCTACGAGCAGTTCGACCTCGCCCGTGTCACGGTCGAGGAGCCGCACGTGCGCTGCGTTGACGAGCCAGCTGCGGTGGACCCGCAGGAGCGTGCGCCCGAAGGACGCGGCGATCGCGGAGAGCGAGAGATCCACGTCGAACCGCCCGTGGCGCGTGTGGACGAAGGTCAGCCGCTCGGCCGCCTCGAAGGCCCAGACCTCGGCGAGCTGGAGGAAGACGAGCCCGCCCCGCCGCCGGGCGACGATGCGCGGCGCCGGGCCGGCGGGCCGGGCCTCGGCCAGCCGGCGGTGGACGCGGTCCAGGCACTGCTCGACGCGCTCGCCGCTGAACGGCTTCTGGAGGTAGTCCACCGCCCCCAGCGCGAAGGCCTCCACCGCGTGCGTGGCGGAGGCGGTCGCGAGCACGAAGAGCGGCGCGCCCGGGGTCGCCACCAGCGCCCGGACGAGGGCGAGGCCGGCGTCCTCCGCGCCTGCCCCGGCGAGCTGCACGTCCACGAAGGCCACGTCGGCGGCGATCCCGCCGGGCGCGAGCGCCTCGCG
>JAEYOU010000598.1 GCA_023411405.1 Pseudomonadota bacterium
CGCCCGCCGTCGCGCGCACGGCGGTGGGGACGAAGCCGGCGAAGAAGGGCGGCGGCGACTACCCGCTCTCGAAGGTCCCGGTGGCCTCGACGGTGATCATGAAGCTCAAGGATCACTACCTCGACCCGTCGCGCTTCCGGCCGAAGGAGATGCTGGTCGCCTCGCTCAAGCGCGTCGAGCGGAAGGTGGCCGAGGTGATGGTCCAGGGCGACGCGAAGTCGCCCCGGCTGACCCTCACCGTCGGCGCCGCGCAGCGGGAGCTCGACATCTCCGGGGTGAACTCGATCTGGAACATCCGGGAGAAGCTCGGCGAGGCGATGGCGTTCGTGCAGGAGCACCTCATCGCCGAGCAGGACCTGCGCGAGATCGAGTACGAGGCGGTGAACGGGATGCTCTCCACGCTCGACCCGCACACGATCCTCCTGGACCCCAAGGCGGCGGGCGAGATGAAGGTCCGGATCCGCGGCGAGTTCGGCGGCGTGGGGTTCGTCATCGGCCTGCGCAACGGCGACCTCACGGTGGTGAAGGTGCTGAAGGGCACCCCCGCCCAGCGCGCCGGGATCAAGGCCAAGGACACGATCACGCGCATCGACGACCAGTCCACCGTGAACCTCGACCTCCAGGAGGCGGTCGATCGCCTGCGCGGCCCGGTGGGCACCAAGGTGAACGTCACGGTGGCGCGCCCGGGGGCGGAGCCGAAGCGGCTCCAGGTCACCCGTGAGATGATCAACATCGAGACCGTCACGCACGCGCGGCTCCTGTCCGGCGACGTGGCGTACGTGCGCCTCTCCGAGTTCTCGGGCCACACCTTCCGCGACCTCCGCAACAGCCTCAAGGCCCTCAACGCCCAGCGCGAGCGGAGCGGCCGGTTCTCCGGGATCGTCCTGGACCTGCGGAGCAACCCGGGCGGCCTGCTCGAGCAGGCGGTGCAGGTCTCGGACCTCTTCCTCTCCGACGGCGAGATCGTGAAGCAGGTCGGCCAGGGCGAGCGCCCCGCGCTCGCAGTCCAGGCGGCGAGCGAGGCCCGCGACGACCCGGCGAACGACATCGTCAACGTCCCCCTGGTCGTGATCGTGAACAGCAACTCCGCCTCCGCGAGCGAGATCGTCGCCGGCGCGCTGAAGAACAACGACCGCGCCCTGGTGATCGGGCGCCAGACGTTCGGCAAGGGGTCCGTGCAGCAGCTCCTCGACGTCGCCGATCCCGATCTCGAGCGGCCGGATCCGCCCCAGCTCAAGTTCACCATCGCCCAGTACCTCACCCCCGGGGACGTCTCGATCCAGGAGACCGGCATCACGCCCGACGTCCTGCTCGTCCCGGGCCGCGCCCTCAAGGAGCAGGTGAACGTCTTCGCGCCGCCCCGCTCGATGCGGGAGATGGATCTCGAGCACCACCTCGCGAACGCCGGCCAGGACAAGGCCGAGAAGACGGCGGGCGCGGGCGGGCGCAAGCCGCCGGCGCCCGAGCGCCCCGCGCTCGAGCTGCACTACCTGCTCGACGACAAGGAGGACGCGGTCGCCCGCCGCCTGAAGCGCGAGGCCGCGGATCCGAACGCCGCCGAGCTCACGCCCGAGGAGCTCGAGGACGAGGACCCGGACCCCGACGCGTTCGTCGAGGACTACCAGATCCGGTTCGCGGGCGAGCTCCTCCGCCGCGCGCCCCACGCCGTCACCCGCTCGCACCTGCTCGAGGCGGCCCGCGGGCTCGTGGCCGAGCGGGCCACCGAGGAGGAGGCCCGGCTGGCGAGCCGGCTCAAGGAGCTGGGCGTGGACTGGAGCGCCGGCGCCGCCGCGGGGACGCCGCGCGCGGTGGTGACCTACGCGCCCCTGCCGCACCGCGAGCAGAAGGCCGGCGACACCGTCCAGTGGACGGTCACCGTGGAGAACCGCGGCGACGCGCCGTTCCGGCGGCTCCGGGCCTGGACGACCTGCGAGAAGAACCCGTTCTTCGATCGCCGCGAGTTCGTCTTCGGGACCGTGCCGCCGGGCGAGAAGCGGAGCTGGACCGTCCCGGTGAAGCTGCCGCGGGGGCTCGACACGCGGCGCGACGAGGTCGTCTTCAAGTTCGAGGACGAGGCGGGCAAGGCGCCGCCGGACCTCACGACCACCATCGCCGTGGTCGAGGTGCCGCGGCCGTCGTTCGCGTTCACCGTGCAGGTGGACGACCGGAAGAGCGGCAACGGCGACGGCCTCCCGCAGCGCGGCGAGTCCTTCGACGTCCGCGTGGACGTGCGGAACGCCGGGAACGGCGTCTCCGGCGACAAGACCTACGTGCTCCTCAAGAACGAGGGGGACGAGAAGCTGTTCATCACCAAGGGCCGCGACGTGCTCGGCGCGATGAAGCCGGGCGAGGTCCGCTCCGCCCGCATGCAGGTCGAGCTGAAGCGCGGCTCGACCAGCGAGCACCTGCCGATCCGCGTCATGGTCTGGGACGAGAAGACGGACCAGCGGGTGAGCGACGAGCTGCAGCTCCCGGTGGCGAAGGACGCGCCCCCGGCGACGCCCGCGCGCGGCAGCGTGCGGGTGCGCGTGGCGAAGGCCCAGCTCCGCAGCGGCGGGAGCCCGGCCGCCCCGGTCCTCGCGATGGCGAGCCAGGGCGCGGCCTTCCCGGTCGAGGCGCGCGCCGGCGACTACTACCGGGTGACCTGGAAGAGCGGCCGCACCGCGTTCCTCGCGGCGGCCGACGTCACCGCGTCGGTCGGCGCGGCGAAGGGCAGCGCCGCCGCGGAGGTCTGGCAGCACGACCCGCCCCGGCTCACGTTCACGCCCGATCCCGCCAAGGGCGCCCCCGTGGTCGACGCGGAGACGATCCGCGTCACCGGCACCGCCTCGGTTCCGCCGGGCGCGGCGCCGGGCACGCGCCTGCGCGACCTCTTCATCTACGTGAACGAGCAGAAGGTCTTCTTCAAGGTGCTGCCGGAGGACGCGGGCGCCACGAAGCTCGAGTTCTCGGCCGACGTGCCCCTCCAGCCCGGCAACAACTCGATCGCGATCTTCGCGCGCGAGACCGAGGACCTCCAGACGATCCGCAGCATCGTGGTCCATCGCCGCACGGGGGCGGTCGCGGCGGAGGCGAACCGGCCGGCGAAGCCGGAGGAGCGGACGCGGGCGCAGCCGTAGCCCTCAGCGGGCGCGTCGTACCCACCCGCCCCCACCCGGGCGCCCGCCCGGCCGCCTGCCGGCGCCGATAGCGCCGGCCCCGTGTCCCTCGGTCCCGGATTTCGCGAAGATCCCGTCCGTCCGGTAGAATTCGCGGACCATGGCGGAGGTGAACAAGACCGCCTCCGCCCCTCCTTCCGAGGCTGGGACGAGGAGCGGGACGGGCTTCGAGCTGCGCCTCGAGCGCGGTGGCGCGTCGGTGCGCCTCGTCGATCGCGCGCTCGCGCCGGGCCTCGCCCTCGAATCGCTCTCGATCCAGATCCCGGACGTCAAGTTCCCCTTCGACGTCGGGCAGGGCGCGAGCCAGTTCCGCCACCGGCTCTCGGATCTCTCCGAGCTCTCCGTCTCCGCGGCGACGCCGTTCCTCGAGGAGGCGCTCCGCCGCGCGCCGCTCGCCGACGCCGGCCTGCTCGACGTCCGCCTCGAGCTGCGCGCCGGGTTCGCCGAGCTCTGCGGTCGGATCGCCGCCGGGCCCGGGTTCACGCTCAAGGCGGGGCTCCTCTCGCAGGGCGAGGCCGGCGTCCGCGTCGCGTTCCACTCGCCGCGCGTGTTCGGCCACTCGCCCGTTCCGTCCGCGCTCCTGCCGCACCTGTTCGCGCGCGCGCTCGGCGGGCTCGTGCCGGGCGGCGTCCTCGAGGCGGTGCCGCAGCTCCTCCGCCAGGCGCTGGCGCCGCGCGGCTGGAAGGTCCCGCGGCTCGCCGGCGTGCGCCTCGCC
>JAEYOU010000266.1 GCA_023411405.1 Pseudomonadota bacterium
ACGTCGAGGGGCACGACGCGCTCGTCGCCGCGCGCGCAGCGCTCGCCGCGCAGGGGTTCGCCGCGCGGCTCCGGGTGACCGGCGCGGTGTACGGGATCGCCGGGCGGGTGCTCGACAACCGGCGAGAGCAGCTGGTCGTGGACACCGACGGGACGGACGCCGGCGCGCGCAGCGTCCTGGCCGCGCTCCAGGAGGGCGGGACGCGCGGGGTCCTCGCCGACGAGCTGGCGGTGCGGCCCACGGGGACCCTCGTCCTCCTCGGCCCGGGCGGCGCGCCGCTCGGCGAGGCGGACGCGGCGCTGACGGTCGTGGTCGACGGTGACGCGGGGTTCGTGGTCGAGGCGGTCGAGCACGGCCTCGGCCGGGCGGCGCGCTCCCGCGAGGATCGCTCCTACCGCGGGCGGCTCTACGTCGCGCTCGACGCCCGCGGGAGCCTCGCGGCGATCCACGGCGTCCCGCTCGAGGAGCTGCTCCTGGGGCTCGTCCCGAGCGAGATGCCGGGCTCCTCCCCGCTGGAGGCGCTCAAGGCGCAGGCGGTGACCGCCCGGTCCAACGTGCTCGCCCAGATCGGGACGCGACACCTCGACGACCCGTTCATGCTCTGCGCCGAGGTTCACTGCCAGGCGTACCGGGGCGACGGGGCGCGCACCGCGCGCACGGACGAGGCGGTGCGGTCCACGCGGGGGGAGGCCCTCTTCCGCAAGGACGACCGGCGCCTCGTCGATGGTGTGTACTCCGCCATGTGCGGCGGCCACTCCGAGGACAACGACGCGGTCTGGTCCCACGCGCCCTCGCCGAGCCTGCGCGGCCGGCCCGATCTCCCGCCGGACGAGGCGTCCCGCTGGGCGGAAGGGCTCGCGAAGGACGCGGTCCTGCGCGCGTTCCTCTCCGCGCCCTCGGGGGCGTGGTGCCGGATCCCGGCGGCGCGGCGCGACCGCTTCCGCTGGGAGCGGCGCCTCGACCCGCCGCGGCTCCAGACCCTCGGCGACGCCCTGGGCGTGGGGCGCATCCGGACGCTGCGCGTCGTCGCGCGCGGGGTCTCGGGGCGCGCACGCACCGTCCGGGTCGAGGGCGATCGCGGGGTCGTGGAGCTCGGGCCGGAGCTGCGCGTGCGGCGGGCGCTGGGCGACCTCCCGTCGGCGATGTTCACGGTGGACCGCGAGGGGGAGACCCTGGTGCTCCGCGGCGGGGGCTGGGGTCACGGGGTGGGCCTGTGCCAGTGGGGCGCGGTCGGGCGGGCCATGTCCGGCCAGCGATACCTGGACATCCTCCGCGCGTACTTCTCGGGGGCCGAGGTCGGGAAGATTTACTGATAGTCGAGACCCGCCCGCTCGGTCGCCTGCTCTCTCTCTCGTCACCGAACGGCGCAGCGCGCGCGGCGGCACGCGTTCGGGCCGGTGCCGCGCCGCGCCGGTCGTTCCATTTTCTCCGCGGGGGAACGTTCCTGGCCAGAGAGTGGAATCGGATGGACCACGACTGCACCATCCTCGTCGTCGAGGACGACGAGGGCGCCCGCACCGCGCTGAGCAGCTTCCTCCAGGCAAACGGGTTTGGCGTGCGGACGGCGAGCAGCGGCGCCGAGGCGCTCGCCGCGCTCGCGGGTCCACCGCCGGACGCGGTGCTGCTGGACCTCGTCCTGCCCGAGCCCGACGGCTTCGAGGTCCTGCGGCGGGTCCGGGCGCGCGAGGCGCAGCTCCCCGTGGTCGTGCTCTCCGCGCTGGCCCACGCCGAGGACGTGGTCCGGGCGATGAAGCTCGGGGCCACCGACTACCTGCCCAAGCCCTTCGAGCCCTCCGAGCTCGATCTCGTGCTCCGCCGCGCGCTCGAGGCGCAGCGGCGCCCCGCGCCCGAGCCGCGCCTCGCCGGCGCCGACGAGGGGGGGCCGCCGATCCTCTCGGGCGCGATGGTGCGGGTGCGGGAGCTGGTGGAGCGGATCGCCGACACGGACGTGCCGGTGCTGCTCGTCGGCGAGAGCGGCGTGGGCAAGGACGTCATCGCGCGGCGCATCCACGCGCGCAGCCGCCGCGCGGCGCGGCCGTTCGTGAAGATCAACTGCGCGGCGCTGCCCGCCGAGCTGCTCGAGAGCGAGCTCTTCGGCCACGAGAAGGGCGCCTTCACCGGCGCGCACGCCGAGAAGCCCGGCAAGTTCGAGCTCGCGCACCAGGGGACGATCTTCCTCGACGAGATCGGCGAGATGGATCCGCGCCTCCAGGCGAAGCTCCTCCAGGTGCTGCAGGACGAGGAGTTCTACCGGGTCGGCGGCAAGCGGCCGGTGCGGGTGGACGCGCGCGTCCTCACCGCCACGAACCGTGTGCTCGAGGAGGCGATCCGCCAGGGCACGTTCCGCGAGGACCTGTTCTACCGCCTCAACGTCGTCACCGTGCGCGTGCCGCCGCTCCGCGAGCGGCGCGAGGAGATCGCGCCGCTCGTGCGCCACTTCGTGGAGAAGTACCGGCGCCGCTACGGCGGCGGGCTCGAGGAGGTGCCACCCGAGGTGCTGGAGCGGTTCCTCCGCCACGACTGGCCCGGCAACGTGCGAGAGCTCGAGAACCTGGTGCGGCGGCTGGTCGTGCTCCGCGATCCGGCCATGGTCCTCGGCGAGCTCGTCGCCCGGCCGGCCGCCCTGCCGCCCGTCCCCAACACCGTGCGCGACCCCGCGACGTTGCCCCTGGGCGAGGACGAGCCGCTCAAGGAGGTGGCGCGACGCGCGGCGCGCGTGGCCGAGCGCGAGGCGATCCTGAGGGCGCTCAAGCGGACCGGCTGGAACAAGCGGAAGGCCGCCCGGCGGCTGCAGGTGAGCTACAAGGCCCTGCTCTACAAGATCCGGGACTGCGGGATCGTGGATCCGCGCGACGCGGCGGCGCTGGAGTAGCGCCTCACGCGGCCGCCTCCTTCGCCTGCACGAGCCGCGCGCGGCGCGGCCTGGGCGTGCGCGCGCTCACCCAGAGCATAGCCACGCCGAGCGCGAGCAGCACCGGCGGCTCCAGCCAGCTCGCCGGGAACAGCCGGCAGACCACCATCCCGATCCCGAACAGGCCGACCGACCACGCCGCAGCCCTCAGCATCCGTGTCCCCCCTCCACCCCGCGGTGCCCAGGGAGAACGTCATGCGCCGCGGTCCGCCGGGCAACGCGAGCACGCCGTTGCCGCGCAGTGGAAGCAAAGTCGCCACCTCGGGCGCGGTGCTTCATCGGACGGGCGGGCCCCCGGGCCCGGAGCGCGCGTCGGGCCGTCGCCCGCGCGCCGCCCGCGCCCGGACGCAAGGAGCTTCCGGTGGGTCGCTTCGGGCGTGGCATGCGGGATGCTCACGGTTTCGGCGCGCGTGCGTCAGCGCCGGAGGTGTGCATGAAGCGGTGGATGGGAGCCCTGATCGCTTGCAGCCTGGCCGCGGCGGGTTGCGCCTCGACCAAGGTGAGCCGGATGGCGGCGGAGCCGCAGCGGGGTGAGTACCGGATCGGCAAGGAGGACGTGATCGAGGTGGTGGTCTTCCGGGAGCCCGAGCTCTCGCGGGTGGTCCCGGTCCGCCCGGACGGGAAGATCTCGCTGCCCCTCGCGGGCGAGATGGACGCGGCCGGCAAGACCGCGGCGGAGCTCCAGGGGGGGATCGCGAAGGTCCTCGCGGCGTACGTGCGGGAGCCGGCGGTCTCGGTCCTCGTCCGGGAGATCAACGCCTCGCGGGTGTTCGTCCTGGGCGAGGTGGTCCGGCCCGGGGGGTTCCCGCTGCGCGGGCCGATGAGCGTCGTCCAGGCGATCGCGATCGCCGGCGGCCGGACGCCGTACGCGGGCGATCGGGTGGTGTGGCTCCGCGAGAAGCAGGACGGGAAGACCGAGAAGGCGACCCTGTCGTTCCGCGATCTCGTGAAGGGGGAGGAGTCGGGTGAGCTCTGGCTGGCGAGCGGCGACGTCCTCTACGTGCCTTGACCGAGGAAGCGGCGCGGGCGCGCGGGCGTGGGCAGCCCTCCTCCTCGCGCTCCTCGCCGTCTCCGCGCGCGCCGAGCCGCAGCTCGACCCGGTGCTCCGCCTGGGCGTCGAGGGCGGCTACGACTCGAACCCGCTCTACGACGGTCGCTCGGACGAGCGCGCCCGGCTGGCGCCCGAGCTCGGGCTCCGCCTGAGCGACCACCTCTGGGACGTCCTCGGCGTCTACGCGGCCGACTACCTGACCTTCCGGCGGATCCGGCCCACGGGCGTGTGGAACCACCGCGGCGCCCTCGAGCTCGCCGCGACGCCCACGCCGCGCACGCGGGTCGCGGGCTCGGTGCGCGGCACCTGGGCCCAGGACCCGGTCGGCCTCGCCCAGGCGGGCATCTTCCGCGAGGGGCGGAGCCGGGCGCTGGTGCTCATCGGGTCGGGGCGGGTCGAGCAGGATCTCGACCGCAAGCTGCTCGCGGGCGTGCGGCTCTCGGAGCGGGTGGTCCGGTTCGAGGACGGAGGCGGCGGCGCCATGCACGCGCCGTCGGTCGAGCTCCTCCGCCGGATGGACGCGCGGCTCCTCCTCGGCGCCGCCTACGCCTTCACCGCGTTCCAGGACTTCTCGGAGACCGGTGACTCCATCGCGTACGCCCAGGCCGTGCGCGGACGGGTCCGGTACATGATCAACAGGTTCCTCGAGGCGGACGCGTACGCCGGTCCGGCGGTCTGGTCGGGTCCGGAGGGCCGCGCGGTGGTGCCCGAGGTCGGCGCCGAGCTGCGCCTCGGCAGGCGCGACTGGGATCTCCGGGCCGCCGCCTGGCACGGCCTCGGGCTCGGCTCCACCGCCTCGCCGGCGCTCCTGAACGCGGTCGAGGTCGGGACGGTCCGGCGGTTCGGGCGCACCTTCGACCTGCGCGCGGACGGCGGCCTGTGGCACAGCGGACGGGTGCCGTCGGGGGACGACGCCACCCTGGGGCTCGCCGCCTCGGGGGAGGCGGGCTGGTACGTGACGCGGCAGCTCCGGCTCGCGCTCGCGACCTCGTACACGACCCGGCTCGATGACTCCTCCTCCCGCCTTCGGAGGTTCACCTTTGGCGTCCGGGCGGGATGGGAGCTGCCCTCGAGGCGGTAGGGGGCTCGGGCACGGGCACCGGATTTTGGGGGGGACATGGAGAGGACGTACACCTTCGATGATCTGATGGCTGCGCTCCGCCGGCGGCGGGCGCTCGCCCTCGTGGTGTTCGCCGGAGTGCTGGCGGCAGGGCTCGCGCTCGCGGCGCTCCTCCCGGCGGAGTACACGGCGACCTCCACGATCCAGCTCGAGCCGCGGCGGGTCACGGCCGAGTTCCTCCCCGCGCAGGGGATCATCCCGCTCGAGGACCGGATGCGGACGCTGAAGCACGGCATCCTGGCCCGGCCCGTCCTCGAGCAGGTCGTCCGGGAGACGGACTTCGACCCGAAGGCGCGGAGCCTGGACGAGGCGATCGAGAAGCTCCGCCGGAGCACCGAGGTGCGGCTCGAGGGCGAGGTGCCCGGCGGCCCGCCGGCGCTCCTCTTCGTGGTGGCGGTGCGCGGGAAGGATCCGGAGAGGGTCCGGGCCGCGGCCGACCGGCTCCCCAAGGTGTACGAGGAGCGGACGCGGAGGCTGCTCGCGGCGCAGGCGGAGTCGCTCCGCAAGACGCTCGACGCCGAGGTCGCGGGCATGTCGAAGCGGCTCGCCGAGGGGGAGCGCGCGATCCTCGAGTTCAAGAAGACGCACGCGGGCGAGCTCCCTGAGGAGTCGGAGTCGAACGCGCGGGCCACGGGCCGCGCGCAGGCGCTCCTCGAGATGAGGATCGGCGCGCTCCTCGAGGCGCAGCGGCGCCGCGCGGCGCTCCTGGGGGCGGTGCCGGAGGGCATGACCGGCGCCGGCATGGCGGAGGGCGCGGTCGACGCGGCCCAGCGGCGCGTCCAGGCGGCCGAGGCGGCCTACGGCACCGATCACCCCGACGTGAAGCGGGCGCGGCGCGAGCTGGGGGAGGCGCTCGCCCGGCGCGACCAGGAGCTGGACCTCTTCCGCCAGGAGCGGATCGACGAGGGGCTGAAGCGCGTGGACGCGGAGATCCGGGATCACGAGCGCGCGCTCGCCGGCCTGCGCAGGGAGATCGAGCGGTACGCCCTGCGCGCCGACGCCGCGCCGCGCGTCGGCGCGGAGCTCATGGCGCTCACCCGCGACTACGAGACGCTCCGGTCGAAGTACGTGAGCACCGTGTCGCGCCAGGCCGACGCCGCGGCGGCGGAGCGGCTCCTCGAGGCGGACGGCCCGAGCCTCTTCCGCGTGGTCGAGGCGGCGGCGGTGCCCGCGCGCCCGTCGGCGCCCGATCGCGGGCGCCTCGCGCTCCTCGCCGCCATCGCGGCGCTCGCGACGGCGCTCGGGTCGGTGGCCCTGCGGGAGTGGCTGGACGGCTCGCTGCGCGGGCCGGAGGACGCGAGCGGCCACGGGGTGCCCGTGCTGGCCGCCATTCCGCGCATCGGGCGGGGCTCCGCCTCGTAGCGCAAGGAGGAGAGACATGACGCCCGCCGAGACCGTGATCCCGCCGTTCCCCGCCACCGCCGGCAGCCGGCTGGTGGCGCTCGCCGACCCGCGCTCGCAGGCCGCGGAGCAGTACCGGGTCCTCTACCACCGGCTCCTCCGGCTCGCGGCCCGGCGCCCCGCGCGGATCGTGGCCGTCACCTCGGCCGGCCGCGGCGAGGGGCGGACCACCACCGCCGCCAACCTCGCGCTCACCGCGGCCGGTGAGGGGCGGTCGGTGCTCCTC
>JAEYOU010000696.1 GCA_023411405.1 Pseudomonadota bacterium
GGGCGACGCCGCCGGGCGTCGCCCACGCCGGGTGGATCCGCTTGCCGGCCACGATCTCGATGACCTGCTGGCCCCACTTGCGCAGCCGGACGCCGTCCCGCGCGATCTCCGGGTGCGTCTCGGCGAGGGCGAGCACGTTGCGGCGCGCGGGGTCGGCGTCGTAGCCGAGCAGGAAGTCGGGCGAGGAGAGGTGGAAGAACGAGAGCGCGTGGGACTGCACGAGCTGCCCGAGGTTCACCAGCTTGCGGAGCTTCCGGGCGGGCTCCGGGATGTCGACGGCGAGGAGGGCGTCGGTCGCCTTGGCGGAGGCGAGGAGGTGGGAGACCGGACAGATGCCGCAGACGCGGGCGGTGATCACCGGCATCTCGCGGAAGGACCGCCCCTCGCAGAACTTCTCGAACCCGCGGAACTCGACGACGTGGAAGCGGGCGTCCTTCACCGCGCCCGCGTCGTCGAGGTGGATGGTGATCTTGGCGTGCCCCTCGATGCGGGTCACCGGATCGATGACGATGCGCTCGCTCATGGCTTATCCGAAGATGGCCTTCCCCGCGAACGACGGGACGCGGCCGGCCAGGGCCTCGACGAGGAGGGTGTAGATGAGGTCGGGGGCCGGCGGGCAGCCGGGGAGGAACGCGTCCACCTTCACGACGTGGTGCAGCGGCAGGACGCGGTCGAGCAGCCTGGGCAGGATGCCGGGCTCCTCCGGGAGCCGCGGGTGGAGGTCGCGGGCGTCGCGGTAGGCGCGGTCGAGGACGGGGAGCGCGGTCCCGAGCGCGTTCCGGATGGCGGTGACGTTGCCCGTCACGGCGCAGTCGCCGAAGGCGACGAGCAGCCGCGTGTTCTTCCGGACCCGCTGGAGGGCGTGCAGGTTCTCCTCGTTCGCCACCGCGCCCTCGACGAGCGTCACGTCCACGTCCTCGGGGAACGCCTTGCGGTCGGCGATGGGGCTGTAGACGAGCTCGACCTGCTTCGCCAGGTCGAGCAGGCGCTCGTCCATGTCCAGGAAGGACATGTGGCAGCCGGAGCAGCCGCCGAGCCAGACGGTCGCGATACGGGGCCGTGTCACCCTGCGAACCCTCTTCGCTCGCCCTTCGACAGGCTCAGGGCGAGCGGTGTGCGCTCGTCCGCTCGTGGTGAGCCTGTCGAACCACGAGCGGTCACGGGTCGTCCTACCTGCTCCATTGCTTCTTCTCCCGCGCGTTCCTGATGTAGGTGAGGAAGTCCTTGTTCTTCCGGACGCCGGTCGCCGCCTTCTCCTTCTCGAACAGCGCGCCGGTCGGGCAGACGTTCACGCACTTGCCGCAGCTCGTGCAGGTGTCGCTCTTCCCCCACGGCTGGGCCAGGTCGGTGATGACGCGGGCGAGGATGCCGCGGCCGGCGACGTCCCAGGTGTGCGCGCCCTCGATCTCGTCGCAGACGCGGACGCAGCGGGTGCAGAGGATGCAGCGCGCGTGATCCAGCACGTACCGCGGGTGGCTCGCCTCGAGCTCCGTCCGCGGGTGCTGGTACTCGAACCGCACGTGGTCCATCCCCACCGCGCGCGCCACGTCCTGCAGCTCGCAGTTGCCGTTCGCGACGCAGACGGCGCACACGTGGTTCCGCTCGGCGAAGAGCAGCTCGACGATCTGCCGCCGGTACCGCCGCAGGCGCTCGGAGTCGGTCGTGACCTCCATCCCCTCGACCGCCTCGGTGGTGCACGCGGGGAGGAGCTTGCTCGAGCCCTTCACCTCGACGAGGCACAGGCGGCAGGCGCCCACGTCGCCGAGGCCGTCCAGGTGACAGAGCGTGGGGAGCTCGATGCCGTTCTCCCGCGCGACGTCGAGCAGGCTCTGGTCCGCGGCGGCCGAGGCCGCCTTGCCGTCGATCTGGAGCGTCCTGACCGTCACGGCGTGACCCCCTCGTGCGCCCGCGCCGGGACCTCGGCGCCTGCCCCGGCCGGCATCGCGCACACGCCCGCGGGGCAGCGCTTCTCGACCACGTGCGCGAGGTACTCCTCGCGGAAGTAGCGGATGGTCGAGACGACCGGGTTGGGCGCCGTCTGGCCGAGGCCGCACAGGCTCGTGCTCCGGAGCAGGTCGGCGAGCTCGGCGAGCCGGTCGAGGTCCTCGATCTGCCCGCGGCCGCTCGTGATCCGCTCGAGGATGGAGTGGATCTGCACCGTGCCGGAGCGGCACGGGATGCACTTCCCGCAGGACTCCTCCCGGCAGAACTCGACGAAGAACTTGGCGACGTCCACCATGCACGAGCTCTCGTCCATCACGATGAGCCCGCCCGAGCCCATGATCGTGCCGACCTGCTGCAGGGACTCGTAGTCGACCGGCAGGTCCAGGAACCGGGCCGGGATGCAGCCGCCCGAGGGGCCGCCGGTCTGGGCCGCCTTGAACCGCCGGCCCTCCGGGATGCCGCCCCCGATGTCGTAGATGATCTCGCGGAGCGTGATCCCCATCGGCACCTCGATGAGGCCGGTGTTCTTGATCTGCCCGGCGAGGGCGAACACCTTCGTGCCCTTCGACTTCTCGGTGCCGATCCCGGCGAACCACGCGCTCCCGTTGCGGACGATGGCGGGCACGTTGGCCAGGGTCTCGACGTTGTTGATGAGCGTGGGGTGGCCCCAGAGGCCCGAGGTGGCCGGGTACGGCGGGCGTGGGCGCGGCGTCCCGCGGCTCCCCTCGATGGAGGCGATGAGCGCGGTCTCCTCGCCGCACACGAAGGCGCCGGCGCCCGTGCGCACGTCCACGCGGAAGTTGAAGGCGGTGTCGAGGATGTGCGCGCCGAGGAGGTTCTGCCGCTCGGCCTGCTTGATGGCCGCGCGGAGGCGCTTGATGGCGAGCGGGTACTCGGCGCGGACGTAGACGTAGCCCTGCTCGGCGCCGACGGCGTAGGCGGCGATCGCCATGCCCTCGAGCACCTCGTGGGGATCGCCCTCGAGCACCGAGCGGTCCATGAACGCGCCGGGATCGCCCTCGTCGCCGTTGCAGACCACGAACTTCTTCGCGCCCTGCTCCTTCGCCACGGTGCTCCACTTGAGGCCGGTGGGGTAGCCGCCGCCGCCGCGCCCGCGCAGCCCGCTCCGCGTGATCTCCTGGATCACGTCGGCGGGCGTCATGTCGGTGAGCGCCTTCTCGAGCGCGGCGTAGGCGCCCGCGGCGATGCAGCTCTCGATGTCCTCGGGGTCGATCGCGCCCGCGTTCGCGAGGACGATCTTCGTCTGCCGGGTGAAGAACGGATCGCCGGCGTGCGAGGGGAGGTCGGCGGGCGGTCTGCCCTCGCGCGCGTGCGCGAGGGCGATCCGGTCGGCCTTCTCCGCGTCCACGTCGAGGTACAGGTGGTTCCTGACCGCGCCGCCCTCCTTCCACTCCACCTCGACGATGGGCCCGCGCTGGCACAGGCCCCGGCAGCCGGTGGGGTAGATCTCGGTCGTCTCCGCGAGCCCCTCCGCCTTCATCCGCTCGCGGAGCTTCGCGAGGACCGCGTCGCCGCCCACCGACTCGCAGCCGAGGCCGCTGCAGACGGAGATGCGGCAGCGCTGCGCCTCGCGGGCCGCCTGGCGCCGGGCCGCGGTCTGCTCGAGGAACTCGCCGTTCATGGCCGCCACCTCCGCGCGCGGGCGACCGCGCTCGCGGGCGTGAGGCCGCCGACCATCTCGTGGTCGTAGACGAGGGCCGGGGCGATGCCGCACGCGCCGACGCAGCGGGCCACCACGACGGACACCTTGCCGTCGTCGGTGGTGGTCTGATCCTTCGCGAGCTGGAACTCCGCGCGGAGCGCGTCGTGGATCTCGCCGGCGCCCTTCACGTAACAGGCGGTGCCCATGCACACCGTGCAGGTGTGCTCGCCCTTCGGCTTGAGCGTGAAGTGGTTGTAGAAGGTCGCGACGCCGTAGACGCGCGCGGGCGGCACCTTCAGGCTCCGGCCGATGTGCAGGAGGACCTCCGGCGCGAGGAACCCGTACAGCTCCTGCGCCGCGTGCAGCACCTCGAGCAGCGCGTCGGGCTGGAACTGCTGCCTGCGCATGGCGGCGTCGAGCATCTTGAGCCGCTTGTCCCCGCCCTTGGGTGTGGCGACGGCCTGTTCGGCGCTCATGGGGCCATTCTCCACCGTGCGCGGAGCGGCGTCACGCGACTTACGCTCTCGGTGCACGCTCGCCCGAGGCGCAGGATCTGCAGCTGCGAAGAACCGGATCAGCCGGGCGGGGAGCCCTCAGCGCCAGGCGCCCGGCCGCGCGTAGACCCAGGCCAGCGGGACCTCGTCGACGAAGACCCCGGCGACCGGGCTGCGCGTCCGGAGGGCGGCCCAGATCCGGAACTCCTCGTGCCGAGGGCCGCCGGAGACCGGGACGACGGCGATGTCGCAGTCGTCCAGCGAGGCCGCCACGGCGAGGTCCGGGCGGACCCTGCCGTCGGCCGCGTGGACCGCGAGCGCCGCCGGAGGGGTCGCGGCCCAGCGGATGCGGGCGCCGGGGCGGGCGCGCGCGGAGATCTCGTCGAGCAGGAGCGGCGAGAGCTCGCCGTGGTGGCGCGGGAGGCCGCGCGAGGCGGCCCCCGGCGTCCCGCCGGCGAGCTCGCCCCAGCTCGCGCCGAGGTCCGGCCAGGCGTGGATCGCGGCGGTGAGCCCGGGCACGATCGCGAAGACCGCGATCGCGATCCGGAGCGGACGCTCGAACGCCGGCCAGAGC